>JAZSJF010000142.1:0-9165 GCA_045534195.1 Clostridia bacterium
AGGGAGCTCTCAAAAGAAAATATCCGCCGTTGTGTGAATGATTCGGGATGTGAGATCGAGGCGTTCGTCCACGGAGCTCTGTGCGTGTCGGCGTCCGGACAATGCCTTTTTTCCTCTTTGGTCGGAGGAAGAAGCGGAAACAGAGGAGAATGCGCTCAACCTTGCAGACTACCCTTCAGATTTTGTGATTACTCAGGTAATGTTTCAAAAGAACCGAAATATCTCTTCAGTCTTAAAGACCTTTGTCTTGCAAAGAGATTTGAAGAATTAAAAAATCTTGGTGTAAAATCACTGAAAATTGAAGGCAGGATGAAAAATAACGAATATGTATCTTTTGTTACCGATATGTATTCGGGTTTAAAAAAAGGACAAACTCTTACTGATGAGCAGTATGGGAATGCAGAGATGATATTTTCAAGGTCCGGATTTACTACCGGATATTTCGATGATAACAAAGGAAACCATATGGTTAATATATCATCTCACAACGATGATGTATATAAAAATATACCAAAGACTCTTCTCGATTCCTGTGCACAGATGGGCGATAAAAAAAGAAAGCCTCTTTATGCGAAAGTCTGCGCAAAAGTCGGTATGCCATTGAAACTTGAAATGTGGCTCGATGATTATAACAGGTCTGAAATTACACTTGATGAAAATATTGACATTGCAACAAATGCCCCGATGACATTTGAAAAGATACAATCATCTTTATCTAAACTCGGAGATACATTTTTTTATCTTGAGTCACTTGAGGCAGATTTTGACGAAAATGCTTTTGTACCGATAAAAGATTTTAATTTTGCCAGAAGGTATTGTACAGAACAACTTGAAAATGCAGTGAAAAAAGTGCATAGAGAGTCTGTTGAGGTGGATTTTCGCTATAAAACAGTGAAAAATTCTCCTAAAAAAGTTGAAATACGTGCAAAAGTAACAAGCAGAGAACAGTTCAATGAATGTATCAGGGTAAATGAAGTCAAAAAGATATTTCTTGAGTATGAGGAGTTTGACAAAGACAGAGAATACTACCTTATGCACAAAGAAAGACTTGTTGTCTGCCTTCCGGTTATTTTGAGGGATAAATATGTTCATAAGATAGATTTGACCGATGTTGAGAATGTTTCTGTTTCAAATATAGGACATCTTAAGTTATGTGACGACAAAAATGTTTACGGCGATGAAGGACTTAATATTTCGAACTCAGTTTCCTGTGAATTTTATGCAAAAAAAGGTTTGAAATCAGTTGTGCTTTCGCCGGAACTTAATTTAAGACAACTTGAATATATAAATTCAGATGTTTTCAAAGAAGTTTTTGCATACGGCAGATTTACTCTGATGACCAGTGAAAACTGCCTTATGAAAACATACAACGGAAAATGTGTCTGCAAAGACAGAACGTTTTTTTCCGTAATTGACAGAAAAGGAAAAAAATTCCCCGTTATGTCGAGAAAATTCAATTGTACAAATACTGTGTATAATTCTTCTCCTGTTTATATGGCGGACAGACTAAGTGAGATAGAAAAAACCGGTGTTGACGGAATAAGACTTGTGTTTACAGATGAAGATAAAGAAACAGTAAGAAATATTTTATCTATGTATATCAACAGACAGAAACCTGATTTTGATTATACAAGAGGACATTTTTACAGAGGTGTTCTTGGAAATGAAAAGAATTAAATTTTTTGACATAATAATTATTCTTGTATCGGTTGCAGTGGGATTGGGATTGCTTTTTGCTTCCGGTTTTTCCTCTGATTCATCAGGGGAAAGAATTTGCATCATAAAGGTTGACGGCAAGGAAATGCATCGCATTAATCTGTCTTCTGTTATTGATGATGAAGTTATAGATGTTAGTACTGAATATGGTGAAAATAAAATTTTGGTCAATCCGGACGGAGTAAAAGTTACATATTCCGATTGTCCCCGTAAGATAGAGATGACAGAAAATCCTATCAGTAAACCCGGACAATCTCTGGTCTGTCTGCCTCACAGACTTATAATAGAAATAATCGGGGGAGAAACGACTCCCGATGCTGTTTCTTACTGATGAGCAAAACAAAAAGACTTACACTGACGACTGTTATGATTGCATTGGGGACTGTTATCGGAATTCTTGAGGCAAATTTTTTGAATTTCAATGTTATCCCGGGATCAAAAATAGGTCTTTCCAACATTGTGTGTCTTGTTACTCTTTATTTGTTTGACTTTAAGACTGCTTTGTGTGTAAATTCTGCGCGGGCAATATTTGTCGGGTTAATGTATTCGGGACCATCGTCGCTGATTTATTCATTTACGGCATCTGTTGTAAGTGTTGTTGTAATCAGTGTGTCAAAAAATACATTCAAAGACAATATTTCTGCCATAGGTGTATCTGTTGCAGGAGCATTTTTTCATAATCTTACGCAGGTTTTGATTGCGACGATTATATCAGGCAGTGTAAATATGATATACTACTTTTCGTACCTGGCTTTTGTAAGTGTTGTTACGGGAATTTTTACCGGGGCGGTTACAAGTGGTATCATTAACAGAATAAAAAAGGATCTGATATTGTGAAAAGTATTATTCTTGCATCCAAATCCCCGAGAAGAAAAGAAATTCTTGAAGGAGCGGGTGTCAAATTTAAGATTATAGTAAGTGACACTGACGAAAGTGTTGTTTCAAAAGAAATCAGTCCGGAACTTTATGTATCTCAACTTGCATTACTTAAGGCTTCCTCTGTTGCGAAAAAACTGAGCGGTAATTATTTTGTTATCGGATCGGATACTATCGTTGAATACAAGGGAAAGTTTTTGGGTAAACCTAAAAACAGAGAAGAAGCCTATAATATGATAAGTGAACTTTCAGGTAATGTACACAGAGTATATTCCGGAATATGTGTTTTTGATACAAAAACCGGCAGAGCAGAAACGGATTTTGAACAAACGGAAGTTTATTTCAAAAAACTTACTGATAACCAGATTTCTGATTATGTTTCATCTGATGAGCCATATGATAAAGCAGGAGGGTATGCCATCCAGGGTGCTGCATCTGAATTTGTTGAAAAAATCCGTGGAGATTTCAATAATGTTGTTGGTCTTCCGCTTGATAAACTTATTCAATTATTCGATAAAGAATTCAATTTCAAATTAGTAAGTAATAACTGATCGGAGAGATAGTTTTATGCGTAAAGATATTGGAATAGATCTGGGAACAGATTCAACTATGATTTATATTCGTTCTAAGGGAGTTGTCCTTTCTGAACCGTCTTGTGTGGTGGTTGATAATGACTCAAAGGGTATAATCGCCATAGGAAACAACGCCAAAGAGATGATTGGAAAGACTCCCAAGAATATTATGACTGTAGAACCTTTGAAAAACGGTGTTATATCTGATTTTGACGCCGCAGAGGAAATGCTTTCTTATTTTATAAAAAAGGCACTCACAAAAAAAGGATTTGTGAAGCCGCGGGTTGTTGCCTGTACACCCTTTGATGTAAGCCCGGTGGAGAAGAAAGCGGTTGAAGAAGCAATTCTTCAGGCGGGTGCAAGAGAGGTTATTCTTGTAGATGAACCTATGGCTGCGGCAATCGGTATCGGGCTTCCGGTTGAAGAGCCCGTTGCAAGTATGATTGTGGATATAGGAGCGGGTACAAGTGAGGCGTCTGTTATCTCCTTAAACGGAATAGTTTCATCAACTTCCATAAGAGTAGGCGGAAACGACTTTGACAAATGCATAATGCAGTATATTAAGCGTAAATACCGTGTCTATATTGGAGAAACAAGTGCTGAATCGCTAAAAATAGAACTCTGTACACTTCATAATGAAAAAGAGGACAAAACAATTGAGGTAAAAGGCAGAGATACAATTACAGGTCTTCCTAAATCAGTAATGGTAAGTTCTTCTGAAATCAGTGAATGTGTTATGCCGTTGGTTGACAGAATAGTTGATACTATAAAGGAAACACTGGAAAATACACCTCCTGAACTTTCTGCAGACATTCTTGACAGAGGGATTGTTATGTGCGGAGGCGGAAGTCTTATTGACGGTATGTGTACCTATCTCAGTGAAAAAACCGGAATGAAAGTAATGCTTTGTGAAAATCCGAAGGAAGTTGTTGCTCTTGGTACAGGAAAACTTCTTGAAGAAATAGATTTTGTAAGACGCGATTTCGGACTCAAATAATTGAAAGGCAATTGATGTATTATGAGTTTTTTTAAAAACAAAACCCGCGCATTTATGATAATAGCAACATTTGTGCTTGTATGTCTTATGGCATTGTCTACATTGCCAAAAGGTGTACTTGATTTCACCGGAAATGTGTTTGGAATAATTATTACACCTGTTCAGAAACTTTTGGGCGGTGTAGTTGATGTAGTGGGCGACGGAGTGGAATTCGTTCTGAATATAGGAAATCTTGATGAGGAAAATGATAAACTGAAAGAACAGATATCTGTCCTTAATTCTGAAGCAAGAGAAATAAACGAAATTAAAAGTGAAAATGAAAGACTCAGAGCAATGCTTTCTCTTAAACAAAAAGAAACAAATAGAGAATTGGTTGCTGCCAATGTTATTTCAGGAGATGTAGATAACTGGTTTTCTATGTTTACCTTGGATTGCGGTTCGTCTGACGGAGTAAAAATCAATGATACAGTTATAACCAATGACGGGCTTGTGGGTTACATATACGAAGTCGGATATAACTGGTCGAAGGTAAAAACTATTATTGATTCTACAGGTTCAGTTTCTTCTCAGATTGATAGAATCGGTGCTACAGGCATTTGTAACGGTGATATTACACTGAAAAATTCGTTCAATCTTAAAATGTCATACCTCACACTTTCATCTGCAGTAGTAATTGGCGACGAGGTGGTTACAAGCGGTCTTGGAGGACTTTATCCGAAGGGAATCCATATAGGAAAGGTATCTGAAATAAAAAAATCATCAGACGGCATCAGTCAGACTGCAATTATAAAGACAGGAGTTGCCTTTGATGAAGTGGGAGAAGTTTTTGTTATTATCAAAGAAAATACGGAAGAAGCGGAATAATTATGAAATGGGTTAAGTTTTATTCTCTGTTGACCTTTCTGTATGTGTTTCAGACAGTATTGGGCGACGGTATAAGAATATTTGGTATATTGCCTGATCTTATGTTTGTGCTTACAGTATATGTATCGCTCAAAGAAAAACGACCGGGTGTTCTTGTGTTTGCTCTGGTTTCGGGGCTTCTTAAGGATTTCTCTTTAATGCAGACATTTGGTCTTAACGGGTTTATTACTTTGTATATTTCATTTTTGATTTCGGTTGTGGCTGAAAAATATTTTTATCCTACAATATTTGTCAATGGTTTTTTTGTATTTACTGCCGGATTTTTGTATCAGGTGTGTTACTTCTTTCTTAAGTTTACCATGTGGGGGGAAGAAAGAGTTGTTTATCCTTTGATGAATGTGATTTTGCCGCAATGTTTATATAATTTTGTTGTTTCGTTTTTGATATTCATTTTGTGTACTTATATATCGGGCGAAAAAAAGATTTCTTTAAAAAGTATTCGGAGAGGATCTAAATGAGGACAAAAAAAGATAAGAAAATAGTGTTTATAATTGCTATGTTTTCTGCTCTTATTCTTCTTATTACATACAGACTTTTTTATCTGCAGGTGGTAAAAGGAAAAGAGTATCTTGAACAGTCTAATATCAGAATGAGCCGTTCTGAGATTATAAGTGCTCCAAGGGGAAATATCCTTGACAGACTGGGAAGACCAATTGTAACAAACGAAAACGGATTCAGAATAGAAATAAGATTTTCATCAGATAAAGGTGACGATGTTCTTAACAGTGAGGTTTTATCTGTTACAGATTTATTCAGTAAATATGGCGAACCGTACAAAGATGCTTTGGAAATATCATACCCGCCGTATGAATACCTTTTTGAAAATTATTCTGATGAAGAAAGAAACAAACTTATTGGCGAGTTTTCTTTGTCGGAAGATAAAAACAAGAAACTTTCCGCTAAAGATAAGATGAAAGAACTGAAGAAAAAATATAATATTTCTGACAGATACACAGACAACCAGGTGCGAGCCATTGCAGGTGTCCGCTATGAAATGGAAAAAAGACAGTTCAGTTATTCAAATCCATTTGTGTTTTCTGCCGATGCCAACATTGAGATTGTCAGTGAAATAAAGGAAAGAACGGATGTTTATCCGAATATCATTATTAAGACACAACCGGTAAGAAATTATATTTATGACGGTCTTGCATCCCATATGCTTGGAAGGGTAGGGCTTATAAACAGAGATGAGTACGAAACATTAAAAGATGAGGGATATTCTTTCAATTCCATTATAGGTAAAGATGGACTGGAAAAGTATCTTGAGCCCTACATCAAAGGCGATGACGGAGTAAGCAGTGTTAAATACAAAATTGAAGGTGATGTGGAAAAAAGCACAGAAGAAATCCCTGCCAAACAAGGGGACAATGCTGTTTTGACAATAGATCTTGAACTGCAAAAAGCAGTAGAAAAAGCCCTTGCAGATACAATAAAAAGACTTTATCATTCGGATGATCCGGATTCAACTCCCCAATCCGGTTCAGTTGTATGTATGGATGTTAATTCAGGTGATGTACTTGCCCTTGCCAGTTATCCTACATATAGTCTGAAAAATTTTAACAAAGAATATAATGATTTGTATAAAGATCCTAAGAAACCTATGTTTAACCGTGCAATAAGCGGTACTTATGCTCCCGGTTCAACATTTAAGATGCTCACTGCCATAGCAGGTCTTGAGGAGGGGAAGGTTAAGTACGACGAATTTATCAAAGATGAAGGACGATACAAACTTCTTGACAGATTTTTCAACTGTTGGATATGGTCGCAAACAGGCGGTACACACGGTTTGACAGATGTAAGTAAGGCTATAAGTGAATCCTGTAACTATTATTTTTATGAGGTCGGAAACAGACTGGGAATTGACGCTTTGGTTGATTACACATCGCTTTTTGGTCTTGGTGAAGTAACGGGAATCGAACTTGCAGGCGAGGTGCCGGGAGTGATTGCATCTCCTGATTTCAAAAAAAAGATATCAAAAGAAGTATGGTATCCGGGGGACACTGTTCAAAGTGCAATCGGACAGTCATATAATCTTTTTACACCTATTCAGTTGGCATCATATGTATCTACAATTGCCAACGGCGGAACAAGATACAAAGCGCATATCGTAAAAGAAGTGATTGACCGTGAAACGGGAAAGATAACTTTATCATCCAAACCACAGATAGTTGATAAACTTAATATAAAAGAAGAAAATCTTGTGGCTGTTAAAAATGGAATGCGCAGAGTTGCCGCAAGTGGTACTGCCAGTACTACTTTTGCGTCTTTTCCGGTGGAAGTTTGTGCTAAAACCGGTTCTGCTCAGGTAGTGGGAAGTAATGCTACCGGATTGTTTGTTGCTTTTGCACCGTATGACAATCCCGAGATAGCAATTGCTGTTGTTGTAGAAAATGCCGGAAGCGGAAGCAGTGTTGCGCCTATTGCAAAAGCCGCATTTGCCAATTATTTTGGCATAAAACTTGATGCTCCGATTACTGAAGAAGAGATTGAACATATTCGCGATTAAAAATGGTATTGCCAAAATATCCATTGTATGATATCATTAATATGAATTTTGGTTAATGTCAGGTTAGGAGAAGACATATGAGGGTAATGTGTTTTGTTTCATCCGCAGGCGGCTGCGGTAAGTCGTTTATAATTAACAGACTTTCCCGTGCTCTTGCCGCAAACGGAAAGAAAGTTCTTGTTTCTGAGTTATCATACGGCAACAGATATCTTGATCTTTCATTTGATGTTACAGACAGTGTGTTGTATGACTTGCCTGATTATGCCAATGGTCAATTAGCATTTGACGATTTGATTACTGATGCAGAAGAAAATCTCAGTCTTATTTGCACTTCTCTGGAACGAAAAGAGTTTGACATAATTAAAGCAGTTACAAAGATTATAAGAGAATCAGATGATAAGTATGATTATCTTCTTGTTGATGTGTGCGGCAGTGATGTAATTGAACAGTTACTTGCCACCGGTATAGAATGTGAATATACAGTTATTTGTCAACCACATATGACCGAAATGAGAAATTGCGATGCACTTGTAAGCCGTATGGGAAATGAGAATGCGGTTAATCTTATTATAAACCGTGTATCACCGATAAGAATTGATAAAGGGTATGATATGGGAATTGATGAGATTATTGATACTCTCCATATACCGCTTCTGGGCGTTGTTTATGATTTTGCAGACGGAGTTGATAATAAACTTAACTACATATCCAAAGAAGATGAAAAACTTTCTGAAATGATTTTTGACAGTATATCGAAGAGAATATCGGGAGAAAGCATTCCGATAACATCATATAAAAAGAGTAATATAGTAAAGAAATTGTTTGGTTGAAATAACAGAGAAAAGGAGAAATGAATATGAACATTGCATTGATTGCACATGATAAGAAAAAAGAACTTATGGCGCAGTTTTGTATTGCTTATAAAGGTATTCTTGAGCAACATAATCTTGTTGCTACCGGTACAACCGGTTCAATGGTGGAAGATGCTACCGGTCTTAAGATACACAGATTTCTGTCAGGGCCGCAGGGTGGCGATCAGCAGATAGGGGCAAGAATCGCTTATAACGAAATTGACCTTGTGTTGTTTTTCAGAGATCCGCTTACTGCACAGACTCATGAACCTGATATCAATTCTATTCTTCGTCTGTGTGATATGCATAATATTCCATTGGCAACCAATGTTGCTACTGCTGAAGTTCTGGTTCGCGGAATGGAAAGAGGAGATCTTGACTGGAGAGATATTGTTAATCCTAAAAACTGATATATACTTAAATCATAAAAGGTGTGAAATTGAAGCAATATTTAATCTGATTCGCTTCAAAATCACACCTTTTTATTTTTATGTGATAGGAATTTCCGCGGTCCTCGGCGGAAATTTGCTTCACGCAAAAAAGTGAACCGATATGCCCCCAAGACTGGGGGGCAGGGGGTTGATGTGCTCTTGGGCACTTTTTTACTTTATAGGAATTTGCGTAAAAATAAAAAATGTGATATAATAAAAAACGATTAAAAGGAGGCATAATAAAAAGAGGGTGTGCGCCCTGAAAAAAGTTATGCGGTTTTAATCAACTCCG
>JAZSJF010000414.1:0-6543 GCA_045534195.1 Clostridia bacterium
AGCATTACCCATATAGTGCTTGGCAAACTTTTTGCGGCGATAAGCGTATACGGTCTTTCACTCTGGCTTACAATCATATTCCCTTTTATCATCTCCGTCTACGGCGAAATATCAAGAGGTGAACTTATAAGCCAGTACATAGGATTTCTTCTTATGAGTTCCGCATTTATCGCAATCGGAACATATATCAGTGCACTTACAGAAAATCAACTTATATCCGCAGTAGCAACTTTTGGTATACTGTTTGTTCTGTTTATAACAGATAAGGTGGCGGTAAATGTGTCCAATCCTTCTGTATCGGCATTTCTTAATCACATTTCCATTTCTTCAAGATACGGTGACTTTTCCAGAGGAATTATCAACACCGAGGCAATTGTATATTACTTAAGTGTTGTGTGCCTCTTCTGTTTTCTGACAGTTCATCACATCGACAAAAAAAGATGGATGTAGAAAAGAAAAAACCTATTTTTTGGAAAGGAAAAGTATTATGAAAAACAACAACTTATCAACAAAAATAATATCCTGGGTGATTATACTCCTTGTGCTTGTAATATTCGCCACAGTAAACATCATCTCCGGATTTATAAATGACAATTTCAATCTTAAGATAGACTTGTCAAGATCAAATCTTCTTGATTTCTCACCGATTACAACAGAACTTATCAAAAAACTTGACAAAGATAACACTGTAAATAACGGTGAAGTAAAAATCATCTCTGTTATTCCCGACAAATTCAGAGAAAATTCTGATCCCTATGATGTAATTGATTCTACATACTCAATTATAGAAAAGTTTCAGTCTATGACAGGTAAAATCTCATTCGAAAAGATAAACCCGAAAACTGATCCGGGTATATACGAAAGATACAAAAAAGATTCAGGTGAAAATATGGACGATATCTCCATAATAGTAACCTACGGAAAGAAATACAGAATAATCGGCTCTTCCGATCTTGCAAACCTTTATCAGGATGATATGCTTCTCTTGAAAGCAGAGCAGAATCTTACAAGTGCCATAGATTATGCAGTATACGGAAAGAAACTCAATATCTATGTGTCCACAGGTCACGGAGAAAAAATTACCGCTCCGTATCTTAAAGAAAGTTTTCCTCTTCTCTACGGAGAAATAGCATCTCTCAATCTTACAAACACATCTGTACCGGAAAATGCCGATATGCTTATCATAAACCCTGTGGATGACTTTACTCCTCAGGAAATAACCGCCATCAATGCATATATGAAAAATGGCGGAAACCTTATGGTGGTATATGACAAGCACTCCAACGAAACACCTCTGCCGAATATTGATGAATACTTCAGAGAATGGGGTGTGGAATTTGTAACGGGATACACCATAGAAGGAAACAGTGCAAACCATGCAGACCTTCCTCTGGAACTTCTCCCAAACTTCTATAATCACGACATTATAGATTCAATCGGAACTGCCCAGAGAAGAATAATTTCTTCTGATGCCACCGCCATAATTAAATCCAGTGCAAAAAACATCACTTTTACTCCCCTTCTCATCACAAGTGATCAGAGTTATGTAACAATGTCGCCGTCAGGAAGCGGAAGTATAGAAATGAAAGGTCCGTTTTCTGTTGCCTGTCTCACAGAAAGACTGTACGACGGAGGGAAGAAAGCACAGGTTGTATTTGCAGGCGGAGAAAAAATCTTTGATCAAAAATATATAGTCAATTCCGCATTTGCAAATGCAGACTATATTTCAAACTGTATAAAGTTCACTACAGGTTCAAGTTCTCTTCTTGATGTGGGACCAAAGGATATCACCAATCAGGGAATGGATATCTCCAAGGAGCAGTCACAGAAGGTGATGATTATAACGGTAATAATCATTCCTCTCTTCTTCCTTATCTGGGGACTTATCACATTCATAAAAAGGAGGAAACTCTGATGAACAAAAAAACTCTCATCATCCTCCTGATTGTTGCAATAGTTCTTATAGTTACCGCAGTATGGGTAACAACACTTACCCCTCAGAACAATACAGTTACTGATGAAGAAGCAAAATCATATCCGGTCTGGGATATATCGGATAATTCTGTTACAGAGATTTCCGTCAGCCTTCCCGATGAATCATATACATTCATAAAAACCGACTCGGATATGTATTCATACAGTGAAAGCCCTTCGGCAGAACTTAATCAGATGATGATAAGCAGGCTTGAAACATTTTTGAAAAATGTAATTGCTGATGAAAAGGCAACAGATGATGCATTCAGTCTTTCAGACTATGGCTTTGACAATCCAAAATCAGAAGTAAAAGTCACATATGACTCAGGAGAAATAGTCTGCAGAATAGGAAATCTCACTCAGGGAAAGGGTTATTTCTTCAATATGGAAGGTTCAGATGAGGTATATGTGCTTCAGTCCCAAAAGGCACTGGCACTTATGCAACCCATAGCATACTTCAGAAATCCTTCACTCCATTCGGCAGATGCACAGATGCTTACAGTCATCGAATATGACAACAAGGAAGGCAGAATCCGTCTGGAAAAGACACCTTCCTCCACCGGTGAAGAAGCATGGAATATGACATCACCAATCAAAAAAAGTGCAGATGCAACCAACATAGATGCATACATTTCTCAATACCTGTCTCTTATACAGGCAAAGGAATATGTAGAAGATAATGCATCCGACCTTTCAAAGTACGGACTCGGACCAAATGCAAAAAAACTGTACTTTGAAGATAACTCAGGTTCTTTCGGATGTATATACATAGGCAAAACCCATTCATCAGGTGTATACACTTATGCAAGAAAAGAAGGCAGTAACAATGTGGTAAGTGTGGAAAGCAAAAACCTGGAATTTATGAATATGAATATGTTCACCTTTGTAGATTCTCTTATTAACCTCGAAGTTCTGGCAGATGTTACCAAAGTAGAATTCAAAAAACAAAACATCGTCCACACAATGGAAATAAGACGATCATCAGACAGCCGTAAGGAAAATGAAAATCTGAGCGAATACTATATAAACAACACAAGAGTAAGTGTAAGCACTTTCAAAAACATATATACAAGCCTTATCGGCCTTGATATAGAAAGACTTGCAGAAAATGTGTCCGGCTCAACTCCGCTCTATGAAGTGACCTACTTCAAAAATGACGGAACAAATGTAAGCATACATTTTGTAAAGCACACAGAAAGACACTACGGAGCCTTTGTGGAAGGCGAATGCAAGTATATAGTATTAAAAGAAAAACTCGACAATATATTCAGCCAGTTTGAAAAAATAAAATAAGGAGGAAATACCGATGAAAAAATTATTAATCTCAGCATTATGTATAATGATGGTATTTCAGAGCGCATTTGCCGCAGGAAATATAAGAATATTAAAAGACCTTAATGAGGATACATCAGGAATTACTCTCAATTCAGAAAACCCCTCAGGCTATGAACTTATAGTGAAGTTCAAAACAAATCCGGAAAACGCCTTAAAAGAAGTTCCCCGTCTTATGGGATACAGAAACCTTTTTGAAAATGTTTATCTTCTTTGGTTTGAAGATGCAAACACATCAAAGGTTATATGTGACTACTTAAATTCCGATCCCAATGTGGCGTTTGCTCATCCAAACGAAGAGATAGAAATCCCTGTAATAGAAGAAAGTGAAGTATCAGACCAGATATCCGATACTGTATTAAACGATACAGACAACACATATCCAAATGACTACAACTCATATGAGGGAGAATACTTCCTTGACTCTATCAATGCAAAGGAAGCCTGGGCTCACCTGAAAACCCTTCCCGGCACTGCAGAAAACAGTGCGGTTGTAGCGGTTATTGACTCAGGTGTTGATGCAGATAATTCAGATCTTGTAAACAGATTTTATAAAAATTCATCAGGAAAAGTAATCGGCAAAAACTTCTATAATAATAACGACAACTTTGACGATGACTACACCGGCACATATCACGGAACAAGTGTTGCCGGGGTAATTGCCGCTGAAGCAAACAACAGCACAGGTATATGCGGTGTAGCAGGTGAGTTTGATGTAAAAATCATGCCTATAAAAGCATTCAGTTCAAAAGGCAGTGCAGATACTTCAGCCATAATAGAAGGCATCAAATTTGCCACAGACAACGGTGCAAATGTTATAAACTTAAGTCTTGGTACTGCTATATATTTTGACGGATTGCAGGAAGCAATAAACTATGCATATAACGCAGGTGTCACAGTGGTGTGTTCTGCAGGCAACTCCTTTTCCAATCAATATCAGTATCCCGCCTGCGTTGATAATGTAATCAGTGTGGCATCACTGGGTAAAACAAATGAAAAAAGCAGTTTTTCTCAGTTCAACGAATACATTGATGTGACTGCACACGGTGAAAAACTTGCTCTTACATATCCGGATTCCACCGGAAGCAATGTAAGGACGGGAAGAAACGGAACAAGTTTCTCTGCTCCTATGGTGGCTGCGGCGGCAGCACTCTTAAAGATTGCAAATCCATTTATTAACCCGAGTCAGATTGAGGAAATACTCAAGGCTACTGCTACTGACTACGGAAGAGAAGGATATGACATTGAATACGGTTTCGGAAAAATCAATCTTCTTGAAGCAGTCAAAAAATCGAACACAGGTTATGTTGCAACCACAAGCATTGTAGCACCGGAAAAACTTACTGTTGAAGTAAACAAAACAAAACAGATTCTGGTAACTGTAAATCCCGAAAATGCAAATAACAAATCTGTTGTATATTATTCAGAAGATTCATCAGTTGCAACCGTATCAAACAGCGGTGTTGTAACCGGTATCGCTCCGGGCGAAACAACGGTATGGATTACATCCAACTTCAACAACAACCTCACTAAAGAATGTGTTGTTACCGTTCTTCCCTCAACTCTTGAATTCATAGCAACTTCTGTGGATATGGGTGCAAGTAACCAGCATATGCCTGTTACAGACAGTACAGAGTTTTTATTCTCTTCTGATGTAGACTTCGGCGGAAAAGCAGCGACCTTATATAGAGTATATCAGAAAGACACCGGTGGTACAGGTGCTCTGAAAAAAGCAGTAAACAACACTTTTTCATTTGCAGAATATCTCCCCAAAAATGCAGCGTCATCAAATACAAATGAAAATCAATTCGCCTATGTATTTCTTCTGGACACACCAACCAGTGCATCCTTTATCGGTGCAAAAACCGATTACTTTACCGATACTCCGTCGCAGCCACAAGGAGCATCAATTCCCGGTTGGGACTCAACAAAGGATTTTGTTGCGTTTGCTTCAGACGGTGCAGGTTTTAACATTTTCACAAATGACAAAAGAATTCATTATCGCAGTAATGTCGATACCCTCGCCAGTGATAGTATTGATGACAAATATCAGAATGTGGTTAACTGTGAACTCGGATATGACGTAAAGGATGCAGTGTATAATGATGCAAAAGATGTGTACGCCTATGTGGTTCTTGCAAAAGAGGATAATGGGAATCAGGTAATTCTTACATCTACATATGGCGGACAAGACTGGACGATTTCCAAAAGATTTTATGCTGAAGATTATCCCGAAGACTTCAAACAAATAATAGTTGACGGAAACTTTGCTTATCTTCTTTCTGCAACATCTGTCTATTATTTTGCAATGCAGAGAATAGCATCTGGTTCTGTAGGAACCACAGCTGTAAAAAAACTTTGTGATATAGATTCTTCAAAAATCACAAAACTATCCCTTCTCACCAACGGTCAGGACAAAGTTCTTGCGGGATACGGTTCAAACGGAATTTATGCTATATCCAATGATGGAAGTATAACTGAACTCTATAAGGCAAACGGAAAGACCATTTCTATGGCATTTAACTTCAACGGAAGTTACTGGGCAATGATAGACAATATTCTTCACAAAGCGGATATTCCAAAAGCAAAAAATTTCAGTCTTGACGACAGTCTGAACATATTCAATATTCACCTTCTTGATTCAGAAAGAAAACTTACAACTACAATTCCTTCAAACGGAAAAGTAACGGTAGAATATTATATGGAATCAACCGCCCCAATCGACTATCAATACACAGATAACCAAAGTTTTTCTACTGTATCGGGAAAATATCCTCTCCAGGTTATAACAACCCTTTATAATGCGGATACAAATGCCCTCATCGATGTGAAGAGAAAAAATCTTACTGTGGATTATTATAACAAAACATCCAACGGCAAATTATATAATATAGGTTCAATTCTTCGTTGGGAAGAAACATTTGATCTTGATCCTGATATAAATTACAAAATCAAAGTAATGACATTCAAAGGTCATAACTTCAACTGGACTGCGGCCGGTAAAAACACAAAAACACTTAATATTTTCAGTAAAGCTCTGGAATCAAAATAATAATGAAATCAAAAAAGAGTCGCTGTGCGACTCTTTTTTGATTGTACTATAAAAATTGGCTCTATAATAAATGTTGGGGTGTCCAACAAATAGAGCTCAAAAAAATAATAAAAAAGAGAGCATATTTGTTCAAAATCCGTTATAATGGGATTGTCAAGAAACCATGAACGGAGGAAAGAAATATG
>JAZSJF010000115.1:0-2405 GCA_045534195.1 Clostridia bacterium
TTTCTGATATGTAATAAGTCCATACTGTACCAATTTATTTCTTGCCCGGGTAAGTGAATTCTTGTCAAATCTGCCGAGGCTTGAATTAGGTATAGAGAATTGAGTTTTCCATGAGGTTCCGTTTGCAATATCCAAAATTGACATATACAAGTCCAGCTCCAGATGTGAAATCTCATTCGTTCTTGCCCAATTCCAAAAGCCGTTAAGCTGCAAAATATAATTCATTCACTCACCCCATCAAAACGGCAAGTCATCTTCTGAACCGTCTACTACCTGAAATCCCATATTTTCTATTTCTGCAGTCGTTCCACTTGCTGTTCCTGTAGATTCAGCCTTTGAGCCTGTAAAATATACTTCATCAACAACAACGTCTGTTGCATACTGTTTCTTTCCGTGTGGATCATCCCAAGAACGTGACTGAATAGAACCCACAACGGAAATCATATTTCCCTTATTAAAATACTTTGATATAAACTCTGCCTGCTGTCGCCAAGCTGTACAGTTTATAAAGTCTGTGTTCTGTTGACCTTCTTTTGCAAATCGTCTGTTTACGGCTAAAGAAAATCTACAGATTGCCACACCTTGCAGTGTCGTTCTGAGTTCCGGCTCTTTCGTCAGCCGTCCCATTAAGATTACTTTGTTCATATAAAAACTCCATTCCTATTTGATTTTGTACTATGTTATTAGCTTTACCGCCAATAGTCCTGAAATGTGCACGTACCGGAACTTTTATTCCAAGCTGATGTGTACATCTCGAAACAATCTTATTCGCTTTCAGGTAGCTTTTTAAGGCTCTGCTGCGTTCTTGTTTTGCATACCTGAGTGCCGTTTCATCATCTGCAAGAAAATATCCTTTACCGTCCTGTAAATTGACTATATTGTATTTTTCTTGAAGATCCGAAATGATTTTACGTGCCTTTCGGTCCGTGCATTTAAAAATGATGGGTAGTTCTGACCGTGGCACAGGTTGTGAAAATATAACTTTTACTTGTTCGTATGTCATATACGCTACCTCCATTTTGAATAAATCAAGTCCTTTTCGTTCCACCCTTCATAAAAAGCCTGTAAATACTCTCTGAAGTGTTTTTGTATTTCCTTATGAAAATTACCATTATCAAACTCTCCGTGACACCTGATGCACATAACACCGAGATTTTGAGGTATTCCTAAACCCAACCTTGACCGAGGTATATAATGTGCAATCTGAAGACTGTCCGTATCTTCACAACAAATACACTTATATCCGTCTCGTTCCAAAACTTCTTTGCGAACCTTTGGTGATATATCACAGGCCTTAGAAATATTACTTGCCATTTTCTTTATCCTTTTCAATCAAAAGTGCAAGCTCCTGTGGAGTCATTGTCTCGATGCCCTGTTCCTTGCAATCGGTAACACATAAGTCTATAAGCCTTGACATCTGCTTTGTGTCATAGGTAGAAGACCCAAAATAACAAATCACATTCATATAATTTCGCATCTTGGATTCGCCAAGACATTCACAACACCATCCAAGACCCCTTGCTTCCCAAGTATTTATCCAGGCATCTACAACGTCTTCCCTGATAGGTACAATTTCGAAGTTATCGCCTACATCCTTGATATGTGTTCGGTAAATTTCTTTTGGAGGTACATTGACCTTTGCTGAAAGCTGACCTATAAGTTGCCAATAATATGCATTCGCATCGTTGCTCCGCTTTTTCTTTTCCTTGTCTATGGTTACTTCATAGGTCTTGTCTTCTTCAAGGGTATTCACAAATTCAAGGATGCGAGGAAGCAAAAAAGCAAATTTGTCTTTCTTAAATGATAGCTTCATCAGGAAGCACCCCCTTTACCAAACAGTCTCTTAATATCAAATGCTTCGGCAGATATACCGTTTGCACCCAGTTTTCATCATACGGAATATCAAACACTCTACGCCGTTTAGGTTCTATCGGTCTGAAGAAGTTTTTGTAGTCTTCTTCCTCAAGCTGATATACCACAAGTTTTGTTTGTTTGATACCTGATGCGAACATCTGCACCTGTGTCTGATGAATGTATTTTTTAGGCGGTTTGAACTGTTTTATATCTCCCTTGGTGGTTTTACATTCAAAATTACAGTCCTCTGTGCTTCCGTCAAGGTTTACTCTCAACCTCAACTCTTCAAGGATATATTGCCTGTCAAACTCCATTGGAATATCAAGACTTTCTAATATCCTGTGTTCAAAATGCGTTCCGGCAAGAGTATACACATTGTCGAAATGGCTATTATCTATGGCAATTTTCTGTAACCACCAACTGAACCAGGTTCTTGTCTTCCAGTTTCCTATAACCTTTTCAACATCTGATGCTCCTATATAATAGCTTCTGTCCTGACGGACTATCATAGGGCGTGCAACTTCTTTTCAAATCGGTCAAGCTGGTCGAAG
>JAZSJF010000431.1:0-7059 GCA_045534195.1 Clostridia bacterium
AGTTCTTCAAATTCCTTGTGGTCCACTCCGCCCGGCTTTTCCATATGTATATGTTTATTGTGTTTCGCCGCCATAATGGCATATTTGGTAAGATAAATTTCTTCTGTTTCTATTGTTACCGCTTCGATAGTTTCGTCATTGAGGATTTCCTCAAGAGTAAGTTCGTTGTAACCTTCAAACTGGTTTTTCACATTATCCATAAACTTTTCTTTTTCATTTTCGGGCATACAGTATCCCACTACTTCAAAAACATCGGAATTGTCAATAAGTCTTTTGAAAACAGGATTTCCGTGACTCATTCCGCTTGTACCTATCTGTGCGATTCTGATCTTTCTCATTTTACCTTCCTCCAGTCAAACTGAACTACGGGGAAGAATTTTTCTCTTGCCAGTCTGTTATAAACCTCTGTTGCTTCACAAGGACAATGAACCTCTTCTACCAAAGACTTAAGCTCAAGTCTGCCAGTCTGGGTAAGTTTCTTTATAGCATAGAAATCATCTGCCTGTGTCCACCATCCGCCATGGGACTCATGCTTTGGACGAGCCATAGTATGTGCACCTATAAGGGTGATTCCCGGTCCATGCACCTTGCCGTAGTAGTCTATGGTAAAGTCACTATTTCTTGTACAGCCAAGAAGTGCCACTCTGCCATATCTCTGCATACAGTCAAGTATACCATCAAGACCTGCACCGATACCTGTAACTTCTATACCCACTCTACATCCGCCGTCTGTAACTTCTTTTACCTTCTTGCTGAAATCAGGATCATATGGATCAAAGGCATAGTCTGCACCGTATTTAATGGCAAGTTCCCTCTTGGATGCTACGGGATCTACTGCAATGATAGGTGTGGCACCTGCTATTCTTAAGAGTTTTACAGAGATAATACCAAGCACACCCATACCCATTACTATGGCACTTTCGCCCATTTCTGTTCTGCATTTTCTCACTGCAGCCATAGGAAATGTACAGATATTGAAAAGTGCCGCATCCTGCGGGTCTATATCATCAATAGGATAAGCATTGTCTTCTGTAATCACATTGTACTGAGAATGTGTGCTCCATGCAAGAGCCACTCTGTCGCCTACCTTGTGCTTTGTTACTTCTGTTCCTACTTCAATGACCTTACCGCAACAGCTGTAGCCAAGTCTTCTTGGATATGTTTTGGATACTTCCTTAGCCCCGGGGCTGACTCTGTCAACACCCAGAAGGTTTGCCTTTTCCGTTCCGCTGCTTACAGAGGACATTTCAAGTTCTACAAGAATATCCTTCGGTCCCAATGCCTTTACTTCTTCTTCCAGAAGTTCCGCACAACCCGGTTTTGTAAACACAATATTTTTACTTAACATACTATCACCTCAAAAAATATATTTTTGTAATTTGATAATAACATATTGACACGCAACAAAAAATACACTATGCTATATTTAATGAGGTAATATTCTTTAATGATAACGGGGGTTTTCGCTATGAATAGTTCACTTTTCTCCAAATCATTTGCATTTCACAAAAGTACAAGAGGCAAATATCAGCATCACGACATCAGAAATGGTGCTCCTATGCACTTTCTGGCGTATATGATGAAAGGCAGATGTGAAATTGTATCGAAATATCATACAATCAAAGCAAAAGCAGGTGACTTGTTTTATATCCCCATGAATCTCCCCTATCAGTCATACTGGTACGGAGAGCCTGACACTATATTAATCTCTCTCGGATTCACATTTTTTCAGGAAGCAAATAAAAACACATACTACCTTCAAAAAATTGATGCTTCTGAAGAAATAAAAACAAAATTTGCCGATGAAGAACTTATATCGGGAATAAATTCAAAAGTAACAGGAAAATTCTATACACTCCTCTCTGTTGTGCTTCCTTTTATGCAACACGAGGAAATATCAAAAGATGAAAGAACAGTATCGGATGCTCTTGAATATATGTGGGCAAACCCCAATAAAAACGCAAACGACATAGCAAGATATGTGAATATAAGCGAAACCGCACTGTATCTTGCATTCAAAAAGGTAAAAGGTACTACCCCAAACTACGAAAAGCAAAAAATCCTTTCAAAAAAAGCCCAACTTCTTCTTACAACCACAGACAAATCCATCCAGGAAATAAGCGATGCTCTGGGATTCAGTTCCACATCCTATTTCAGAAAGATACTGAAAAAAACTCTTGGTTTGACTCCAAATGAAATACGAAAAAAAAATTACGGCATCTGAAGTCGCATATGGGCATATTGAAATGCTGAAATTATTTATGTTGATTATTGTAGATTTATGTGATATACTCAACCTATACTTTATGTATGAGGAGGAAAAATGATGAAAAAGAAAGTTTCTCTGGTGCTTATTATCGTTGGATTTCTTGTTTTCTCTTATTCAAGTTCAGATGACGTGATAAGAACTCTTATAGGTGCCGCACTGGTACTGGCAGGTGTATATGTGGTTCACGAAAGGTCAAATTCAATAATTGCTACCTGTCTTATGGGACTTGCAGTTATCCTTGGTCTTGGCGGCGGTCTTTATGACATTGTCAACTGGGGCGGATATGATATGGAAATGGCAAACTGGTGGCATATTATCATCGGTTTTGTAGTTGGTTTCAGATGTCTTGGAAGATACAGTTCAAAAGAAGTACCTATGGCAGACAATGATACCGCTCTTTACAAACAATACTGCCGCAGAATGGATTTACCCGAAGGCCGTCTTCCATTGTGCTTTATGGCAAGATATGATGATACATATATCGGTATCGGTTCAGATGACACAATTTACTCTTACTACAACAACGACGGAGTCCGCGGTGTAAAGAAAATCGCAATTTCAAACATTGCAGATTATGAAAAATATACCATTGACGGAAATGCAAGGGTATATATAAAAGTTTATCTCCACGGCGGAAGTACCTACAGTTACGGCTTTACCATGGGAGAGCATCAGACCTTCATCGAATGTCTTGACTACCTTATGCATACCCCTATAAACTACGACAGTCCGAATGATATCGACGAAAGATTCAACACTGCCTGTCAGATAAGCGGTATTGATCCTGAAATATTTTATTATCAAAATTTGAATATGTAATTCTACATAAACAAAACGAGTGAAAATTTTCACTCGTTTTGTTTATATTTTATTTACACTCTGTTGCAAGAACCAAAGAGTTTCATTTTTTCAATCACAACATCTTTTATCGCATTTACTTTTGCATCTCTTATATGGTGATAATTTCCTTCTGCACTTTTTACAGCCGCTTCTGCCGCCACATACATATCGGTACAGATATTTATCTTGGTTATACCGTTTCTGATACAATCCTTAAGGTCATTCTCCGTAAGCCCTGACCCGCCGTGAAGAACAAGTGGTGTATCAATAGCACTTCTTATTTCTCTGAGTCTGTCTATATCAAGTACCGGCTTACAGGTGTATGTGCCGTGTGCCGTACCGATTGCAATAGCAAGGGCATCGATATTTGTCCTGTTTACGAAATCCTCTGCCATCTTAGGATCTGTATAAAACTTTGACGGATCCTCCTGATGTGAATCTCCTTCCTGAGAGTCCTCATTATCCCCTACATGTCCCAGTTCTCCTTCTACTGTCACACCCATGGAATGGGCAATGCGGCACATTTCGGCAACTTTATCCACATTGTCATCATATGAATCTGTGGAACAGTCATACATAACTGATGTAAAGCCAAGATTCAGTGCCTCCATACATCTTTCATAAGTGAGTCCGTGGTCATAATGAACTGCCACGGGAACAGATGCATTCTTTGCCATATTTATCATAGCAGGGCCTATAAGTTGAAGTTCACCAAAAGGAAGAAGAACCTCTGCAGTACCGATAATAATCGGTGATTTCATTTCTTCTGCCGCAGATATAGCCGCCTGGATGGCATCTGTATCAATAGTATTGAAAAGTCCCACCGAATAGCCGTTTTTCTGCGCATCTTTCAACATATCATTCATATTAACCAGCATTATTTGTACCTCATTTCAATCTTTTGTATTTTTGTGACATACTGAGAATTTCCTGTTTTGATTTCATACCGTCTGTAGAATTTACGGCAAAAAGACTGCATGCCGCGGCAGACGATGCAAATTCCAGAAGTGTCTTATCATCGTAACCGTTGTACAATCCGTACAGACACCCTGCACAGAATGCATCTCCCGCACCTACATTACCTTTTATTTCATCTTTTGGAATATTTAAAGAAAGTATCCGGGTAAATTCTCCCGATGCCACATCAAGCACAAAGGATATTTCCTTACTGTGAATAACTACCTTGTCCTTCACTCCGCAATCTGCCATTTTTTTCATTGCTTCTTTTACATTGTCTTCAACAAGGTTTCCTTCATCATCGTAGCCTTGCATATTCCATATATTAAGACACTCAACCTCGTTCATAATGGCATAATTACAGTATCTTAGTGCAGGAATTATTACCTTCGCATAACGGGTAGTGGTATCACTTACGACATCTATGGAGGTTTTTATACCTTTTTTCTGAAGAGAGTGAAGAAATCTCCCCATAAGTGTTCCGTATTCACTGTCCTCTTCATCAAATCTGTCCAGAAGAAGAAGGTATCCTATATGAAATATGGATGCATCTATACTGTCTGTATCCACTTCTTCAGGGCCGAATTCTGCATTTGCTCCTTTTTTGTGAAAGAAGGTTCTCTCACCCGTTGGTATACTCATCACATCACAAAAACTTGTTGCACTTGTCTGCGAATAGATAATTCCCTCAGTGGATATACCGTGTTTCTGCATGGCAGACACTATGAAATGTCCGTTTTCATCCGAACCCACCTTGCCGTATACACTGACAGGAATTGTACTGTCAATTTTTGCAAGATTGATTGCTGTATTTGGTGCACAACCGCCAACTGCGGGAGAAACCTCTCCTATCTGTGCCATCATTCCCGGTTTTGGATAAAAATTAATCTTCTTTACTATATCGGCAATAATACTTCCCGCAATAGCGATTCCCTTCTTTTTGCCAAAAAGAAGATAATCCACCGTCACACCAAAAAGAGTTGAAAGACGGGGAAATATGGTTATATCAGGATAGCCCTGTCCGTTTTCCCACTTGGAAACGGCTTTATCACTTACATCAAGTTTGTCTGCAAGTATCTGTTGAGTCATACCATTTTTTCGTCTTAATTCTGATATTCTCTGTCCTACTTTTTTTGCATCCATAAGAATATACACTCCTTTCCTATAATCAGATTTTATCACAGATAAAAATATTTGTAAAACTACTGATTTTAGATATTTCCATAGAATTTATGCAAAAAAACTAAAGAACTCTACTCAAAGTAGAGTTCTTGGGGTATTATCCGTTTTACATTACGGAGTTTTTGCATATTCTAAAGCATCTTATGTTTGGTTCTGCTTATTATATGGTCCTGAAGTTCAGGTGCAATAAGACAGAACTTCTGACTGAAGCCTGACACTCTTACTGCAAGATTTCTGTATTTGTCAGGATTTTTCTTTGCATCAATAAGTGTATCGGCGTCTACAGTATTGAACTGTACATTCTCAAGTCCCTTACTGCTGCTTACCATAAGGATAGTAGCAAGATGAGGAATGTTTTTGTCTGTGAAGAGTTTGGGATCTACTTCCACGATAGCCGATGTTGTACCCGGTGTCCGCTTTGTGGGAAGTTTGGACAGGGAATTAAACACCGCAGTCAATCCCTTGAAATCTCTTCCCTGCATAGGCGAAAGACTGTAGGCAATCACCTCACCTTTTCGTCTGCCGTCAGGTGATGCGGCGCTTTCTCTGCCGTGGTCTATCATCCACAAAAATGTAAATGGCTGAGCGTGGAAGGAAAGTCCGTATGTATCCGAAAACTCCTCCAGATAATCACAGGATACATCTATTATATCCTTCGCTATCATATCCACACTGTCAATATCGTTTCCGAATTTTGGTGCTTTGTTTACAAATTCCAGTCTTACTCTTTCGTCAGGAAAATCATTCTCAAGTATTGTCTTTACCTCTTTTAATGTATATCTTTTTTCATCATATACAAGTGTCTTTATAGCCTGAAGCGAATCCGCAAGATTTGGTACTCCGCCAAGCATTATCTGGTAGTAATCATATTTTGCACCACTGTCGTTAAAATCCTTTCCTGATTCCAGACATCCCTCTGTAAGAAGGGATTTGTACGGTCTTGGTGAATTGTGTCCTGCAGTGTCCTTGTATTTCTTTACTGATGAACAAGTAAGGTCGATTATATTATAAATCTGCTTTTTTGTGGCTTCATAGAACTTGTCAAAGGTATCAAAACTATCTATTTCGCCCGTTTCCACACCGGGTTTAAATTCGGGATACATCATACTGTGACCGTTTGAAAGCACATATTCTATAGCCTTCAAGAGATTTGTTTCTCCCGTTACGGCGTGTGGGTTGGATTTGCCCGGGATAACAGTTTCCACACATCCTATCTGTGTATAATCCCTGGCATCTTCTTCGGATATTCCCTTTGACATAAGAGCAGGTATCATCACATCGTCGTTAAAGAAAAACGGCACACCCTTCTGCACATGTCCTACTACTTCAAGGGCGCGTTCTATAAATTTTTTGTCGGTATCTTCAGAATATCTTACTGACAAACAACGGATAAAGTCCAGTTTTTCCGTAGCGTTAAGCATCATATATGAAAGTTCATTTACACTGTTTTTGCCGTCTTTATCACATCCGCCCACGCAGGACTGTTGCACATCATAATGACGGTAGAGTTTGATCCAGAGTAAGCATATAAGTTCAAATGCTTCTTCCTTTGTAAGGATACCCTTTTCGATATCTGCCTTATAATACGGATAAAGAATCTGATCAAGTCTGCCCAGTGAATTTGCATTTATATAATCCTCCCAGGTATTTATAATATGTGCAAACCACAAAGACTGAACTGCTTCTCTGAAAGTCTTTGCAGGTTTTCTTGGCACATTGGAGCATACATCTATAATGAAATCAAGGTCATCAGCATCATAGAGAGGATCTCCTGATTTCTTTAGTTCCTTTGCCTTTTCGGCATACTTTTC
>JAZSJF010000193.1:0-1548 GCA_045534195.1 Clostridia bacterium
AAATGTGTGGTATTGTGTGTATCTGTGAGGTGATAATAGTGTTTGCAAATGAACGGCAGAATATTATATACAAAATGCTCAAGGCGGACGGTGCAGTTACCTGTCAGGCGTTGACAGAGAAGTTTGGAGTATCCATAGAAACCATACGAAGAGATCTTCTCAGTATGGAATCAGAAAAACTTCTCAAAAGAGTGCATGGCGGTGCTGTGTGCACAGACAACACTTCTCCTGCTTTTTCTTTTGTAATAAGACATCAGGAAAATACAGAACTTAAAAAAGAACTATGCGGACTTGCTATGTCTTTTATAGAAGAGGGAGATTGTATTTTTGTGGATCCCGGAAGTACGGCGGTGTTTTTTTCAAATGAACTTAAGAAAAATTTCAAAAGTCTGACAATTGTCACCAATTCTTCCGATGTGTTTGATATTCTTTCAAGGTATGAGGATTACAGTGTAATTCTTGCAGGGGGACATTTTGACAAAAGAGAAAATGCATTTTACGGATTTTTGTGTGCAGAAACATTATCAAAACTTCATTGCGACAAGGCGTTTATCTTTCCCAATGCAGTATCCGAAAAGGGCGGAATCGGTGTCTGTCTTAATGAATCCTATGATACTCAGAAGGTGATTATGGCAAATTCCGACAAAGTATATATTCTTTTTGACAGTACCAAGTATAACGGAAAATCACTGATAAAACTGGATGATATAAAGAAAGAGTATATATACATCTCAGATTCTCATTTTGATAAAGAGATAAAAAGATATTATTCAGAAAAAGGAATAAGAATATACACAGAAAAGAGTGATATTAAGTGAAATTAACAGACAAAAGACAAATAAACAGTGTAGCATATCTTATGGCAATAACTTATATGGTAAGTTATATGACAAGGATTAATTACGGAGCGGTTATATCCGAGATGGAAACATCTACCCATATTTCCCGTTCTCTTCTGTCTATGGCTGTAACCGGAAGTTTTATTACTTACGGGGTGGGACAGATAGTGAGCGGCATATTCGGTGACATATTTTCTCCAAAAAAACTGGTTTCCATAGGCTTTGTGATTACGGTTCTTATGAATCTTACGATACCTTTGTGTCAGGGGCCTTATCAGATGCTTTTTGTGTGGTGTATAAACGGATTTGCACAGAGTTTTATGTGGCCTCCCATTGTAAAGATTATGACGGGACTTCTTACTCCGGAAGATTACAAAAAATCAATTATAAAAGTATCCTGGGGAAGTTCAATAGGGACAATTCTTATATATCTTCTATCTTCGGTAATCGTTGCATTATCAGGCTGGAGAATGGTATTTGTATTCTGTGCGGTATGTGGAATAATCGTGTTTGTGATATGGCAGAAAAAAGCCATTGATGTGAATGTTGAAAGAAAAACTTCACAAACGGAATCAAACTCAGGTACAACATTAAAAATTCTGTTTACACCCGTTATGATATTGATAATGTTTGCCATTGTTCTTCAGGGGGCACTTCGTGACGGTGTTACCACATGGATGCCTACTTACATATCGGATACATATAATCT
>JAZSJF010000148.1:0-2830 GCA_045534195.1 Clostridia bacterium
CTATGACTACTACGGCAATGCCTGGACTGCAGAGCATTCACAGATGGACAGTTTCTATCGTTGGTCAGGAAGACCTCTTATCAATGCAGAATGGTATGCCAAGGGTGCCGATGCTTGTACAGAAGAAACAGGTCTTACCAACTTCTCAGGTGTTGGATATCAGGCAACCACTCAGGTGGGCAGAGGTCACTATTATCAGAACTTTGTCATCAATATGCTTGAATCAAAGGCATTTATAGGATGGCACTGGTTCAGATATATAGATAACCCGGGAGTTAATAAGTTTGATGAAGGTGCAGATACCAATGCAAACAAAGGTCTCTATACAAACTTCTATACACCTTGGACAGAACTTCTCTCTCAGATGAAACTCATAAATGAAAATGTGTATTCAATTATGGATTATTTTGATGAAAAATAAAATATATTCATCCTTTGTGAAAAGGAGATAATAATGAAAAGATTATTAAGCATTTTATTATGTGCAGTACTTTTTTTAGGAGTGATGCCTGATATTTCTTTTGCAGAAGATTTCAGAATAGTAAAAAGCGACGATATTGAGAAATATTCTGCAAATGAAAAACTTGTTGTAAATAAGCATCCTTCTTTTTGCGGATTTGGTTCAGGCTCGTATAATGCAGTAATTACAGATACTTTTTCCCGTTCGGGATCAAAATCCGTTATGATGGCAGACAGATTGTCAAACAACGGAACTATCAAGATTCACGATTTGTTCGGAAGAAAACTGAAAGCCAAAGACGAAGGCAAGACCTTTGTTTTGTCATTTTATGTATACGCAGACAAAAAGTCAGGTGTTTATAAGAAAAATGCAGAAGGTGTCAAAGAAGAAATAGAGGACTGTCTTTATACAGAAGATGAACTTAAAGAAAGTACAGGAACGATTTTTTCAGTTTATCTTACAGGTCCTGACGGTAATAGTTATAAATACCGCAAAGGTACAGTTGACAAGAAGAATTATCAGGTGCCGTGGAACGAATGGACAAAGATTACATATTCATACACCGTAAAAAGTAAATATCTTCCTACAGATTCCACAGAAGAATTGAGCGATCCGTATCTTGACAGTGTAAGAGTGTGTCAGGGCGGAGATTACAGTATAAATCAGGCTATATGCGATACATTCTACATAGATGATGTGGAAGTAATAGAGCAAGGCGTGATGAACTTTCAGACAGTAATGGTTCAGGATTGTGAGTCGCTTGGCTATAACGAGAAGTTTGAAGTAAATACCCATCCGGTCTTTTGTAATTTTGGTGCGAATTCCAAGTCTACAGTTATTACCAATGAACTGTCACATACAGACACAAAATCTCTTAAACAGTCGGGAAGGACATCTTCAGGTGCAACTGTCAAGATTCATAATCTGTTTGGCAGAGAACTTACAAAAGAGGATATAGGCAAAGTGTTTTTGATTACTGTTTATGTGTATGCAGACAAAGATTCAGGCGTATATAAGAAGGCGGTAAGCGGATTAAACACAGAGGAAAAAGCGAAATACAGATATACAGAAGAGGAACTTAAGGCAAGTGAAGGATGCGAATTCTATATTTGTCCGGCAGGTCCTGATGCAAATAAGTATCAATACCGCAAAGGAATTAGTGTTGTTAAAAAATACAGAGTTCCGTGGAATAAGTGGACACCCCTTCATTATTACTATACCGTAGAAGAAAAATATCTTTCCAACGGCTCTGATGATGAGTTAAGCGATCCTTATATTGATTCAATAAGAGTAGGGCAGATGATGGTTGAAAATGATGTCAACAATGCATTTTCTGACACTATATATATTGATGATATTACAGTAAGTGAAGTAGGGGCGATTACAAACAGTGCCTTCTATGAAGGAAAGATGTATGTGCTTAATCAGTATAAAGAAAACATTCAGGCTTCAGATATAAGGGGATTTGTGACGGAATATGATTCCTCGGGTAAACTGATCGGCACCGCCATTCAGTCAGCATCGCCGGAAGATGGTAATTTTTCAAATCAGTTAATTGAGTATGAAGCAAAGGCTGATGAATCGAAGATATTTTCATTTGTATGGAGTGGTCTTAATCCAATATCTCCCAAGAAGGAATTGTGCAGAATATATGACGAAGATAATGTAGTTGCGCCGCCTGTGGGAGAAAAGAGAGCACAGGAAATGCTTAAATTATCTAAGGCAGAATACAAGGATGCACTCTCCTTTGACGAGAGAATAGACAAGGATAACGAGTACTTCCAGGCTGTATCAGATGCTTATGTATCAATAAATAATCCTGATTCAAAGGCTGTATTCGATAAATATCTGAATGTATCATCAGAATATGTATCCATTATGAAGTTTGATATTTCTCAGTCTTCAAAGCAGTCCTTCAGCCATGCATATTTTTCTATTTATTCCGATGCATTGAAGAAAGCGGGAAAAGTCGAATTATATGCTATAAACTCTGACTGGGATGAGGAAACCGTTACATATAACAAAATTTCATCCAATATGCAGAAACTTTGTGAACTTGATGTAGGATACAAGGATTTGGTGTTCTACTTTGATATTTCATCCTATGCAAATGAAATGGTAAGAAAAAATGCAGATACAATCAGCCTTTGTATGAAAACGACTTCGGCAGATGTTTCATTTGTTTCCTGGAGATCAACACAAAAGAGTTACAAAGCGGCACTTATCTTTGAAGGAATAGGTATGAAGGAAGGGGAAAAGAAAGTATCCTCCTTTGATTATTCAAACTATGTAAATGTAGATAAAAAGAGGAGCAGAGGTACAAAGGGTTCATATGTTCCTACACCTACAAGAATCCTCTCATCACTTAAG
>JAZSJF010000004.1:0-1742 GCA_045534195.1 Clostridia bacterium
ACAGATGACGGAGAAAACACCCTTATTATATATGACGGTGCAAAGAAAGATGGCAAAGGCGGTATCAGTGCGGTATATATTAATGATGACGGTACGGCAGGGACTCCGTTTGTAATTGTAGATAACGGAAGATATACCGACAGTTTTGCGGTGCTTAATGATGATAACGAAATCGGTATTGCATATATGGAAACATATACCGACACAGAAGATGATGAACTTATTTTCCGTTCGGATTTCAGATATGCACATATGAATATCGGATGTATGCTTACTCTTGACAATGCGGATGTCACATTTGATGATGATAAGATTTTTGTGGATATATCATACAGTAACAACGGTTTTGAACAAATAAACGGAGCGGTTATTTCTGTATATGACAGTGAAAACAATGTAATATATACCGATACATATTCCGATACACTTAAATCAGGTGAAAGCAAAGAAAGAGAAATTTCCTTTGATATTCCCGAACCCCTCAACGGAAAGGACTATATTGTATGTGTACTGCCTCTTGGCACTGATGAACTTTCGCCGGATGATAATATCAGGACAATTTCTCCCGGATTCAGGGATGTCGGCATATATGGTGAACAAAAGGTAATTGCACAGAGAAACTATGCGGAACTTACTGTGCAGAATCTCGGAAACACTTCCGCATCAGGCAGAGTGAATGTGTATTCGGGGGATATAGGTGATACTCCTTCAGAATCTTTTGAATATGAAGAACTTCTCCCCGGTGAATTAAGAGTATATCTTATTGATGTTTCATCATCTTCGTCGGAATCTGCTATAAGGTCGTTTGAAGCGGTAACCGAAGGAGATATGTCTGTTTTAAACAATTCACTCACTATGGAACTTTTTGATATAAATACTTCATCTGTTCCGTCCATAGACGAAGAAATAGTCCCCGATCCTGTGATTACATCAAACAACTTTGATTACGATTTGCCATTTGGTGTAGGTGTTGAGATAGGCGTCACATCGGGTATGGAAATGTTTTCGGGGATAGACGGACTTATATTGGATGAAGATTACTTTGTAAGTGATGACAGTATTATTATATCGGATGAATATATAAGAAACCTGGAATACGGCACACATTCTTTCAAGCTGGTGTTTATTTACAATCAGGAAGAAATATATAAAAATATCTCTGTATATGTATATAATTCAATCCCCGTTGGAATTGGCGGAAGTGTTGCCATAGTCGGTGATACGGTTGCATTTGGTGTGCTTAAGGCGGATGTAAGTGAACTGACGCCTTTTGGTGCAGAGGTGGCATATTATTGGTACATAGACGGAGAATGTGTACAAACAGGTGATACATACACAGTATTACCCGATGATGTGGGAAAGATCGTATATCTGGAAGTCTGGGGCGCAGAGGAACACCCGGGCATAATCGGTACAGAGGTTGTTATCAGTAAGTCAAATCAGGCTGCGCCTCATTCTCCTGTGATAAAATCACTTACCTGCACATCTGTAACATTTGTGGGAGAAGATAATACAGAGTACAGTATGGATATGACAAACTGGCAGGATGATGCATCCTTTACGGGACTTACTTTCAACGAAGAATATACATTCTATTCAAGAAAAAAAGCCACAGATTATGCCAATGCAAGCGAACCATGCAAAGGTGTTGCTATTGTGATAAACGGTACGCATGATTATGAAGTGAAAACCTATGCTCCTACCTGCACAGATTATGGTTATACTTCATATCTGTGTAAGGA
>JAZSJF010000340.1:0-1693 GCA_045534195.1 Clostridia bacterium
TATGTATCTATGTTGCAATAGGACAAAAAAATACATCTGTAGTTCAACTTACAAATGAACTTGCATCCAAAGGTGCAATGGATTATACAATAATTGTATCTGCTTCTGCATCTGAGTCAGCACCGCTTCAGTATGTAGCGCCTTATTCAGGATGTGCTATGGCAGAATATTTCAGAGAACGGGGTAAGGATGTACTTATCATATATGATGATTTGTCCAAGCATGCCGTTGCATACCGTGCACTTTCCCTTCTCATAAGAAGACCTCCGGGCAGAGAAGCATATCCCGGTGATGTTTTCTATCTTCATTCAAGACTTCTGGAAAGAGCAGCCTGTGTTGCTCCTGAATACGGCGGGGGTTCAATTACTGCCCTTCCTATAATAGAGACTCAGGCAGGGGATGTATCAGCGTATATTCCTACAAATGTAATTTCCATTACAGACGGACAGATATTCCTTGAAACAGAACTTTTTCACGCAGGTGTAATGCCGGCTATAAATCCGGGTATCTCTGTAAGTCGTGTTGGCGGTTCTGCCCAACTGAAGGCTATGAAGAAGGTTTCTGGTGAACTTAAACTTCTGTATTCACAATATCGTGAACTTCAGTCTTTTGCACAGTTCGGAAGTGACCTTGATGCAGATACAAAGTCAAGACTCAATCTGGGTGAAAGAATTGTTGAGGTTCTCAAACAAAACAGAAATTCACCTGTAAGAGTGGGATGTCAGGTAGCCATTATATATGCAGTAATCAATGGATACCTTAACGATGTTGCAGTTAAAGATGTAAAGAAGTATGAATTCAGTCTTTATAATCTTCTTGAATCAAAATACCTCGGTCTTCTTCAGAGATTTGAAAGTGGTTTCTTTGAGGATGAAGATGTGGAAACACTGAAAAAAGCCCTCAGCGAAGTTAAGGGGTGATTAAATGGGTGCAGATATCAAATCATTGAGAAACCGCATAAAAAGTGTTGATTCTACCCTCCATCTCACAAAGGCTATGGGATTGGTCGCATCGTCAAAAATAAGACGTGCTACTGAAAATATGCAAAAAAGCCGTCAGTATATGAAGGCTCTGGAGGATGCGGTGAATTCCCTTACAACATCTCCTGACACTAAGAAAAGTCCTTACCTTGCCGATAAAGAAGGTACAGTATGTCTTATAGTGATTGCGGGGGACAGAGGTCTTGCAGGGGGATATAATTCAAATATCTTTAAGACAGTGAAGGAGTATGAAGGTGCTCATATCATCCCCATAGGAAAAAGAGCAGTTGACCGTTTTGGCGGAGAGGTTCTTTATGCGGAGAATTTCAAATACAACAGTGCACTTGAACTTTCCAGGAAACTTTGTGATGATTTTCGCGAGAATAAATACAGTAAAGTTGGGATTGTCTACACAGAATATATATCTATGATGAGTCAGGAACCGCAGATTAAATGGCTTTTGCCTCTTAGTCCATCTGATAAAAAGACAAAGGCAGTTACGGTTTTTGAACCTGATGAAATGACAGTTCTCAATTCCGTTATTTATGAATATGTGGCAGGATGCATAATGTCATGCGTGAGAGAAAGTTTCACATCAGAAGTGGTAGCAAGAAGATTTGCTATGGACAATGCAGGAAAGAATGCCACAGAACTCATAGACAGTTTAACCCTTGAGTACAACAGAGCACGACAGAGTGCCATAACTCAGGAAA
>JAZSJF010000204.1:0-5526 GCA_045534195.1 Clostridia bacterium
AGTTCTGTCAGATACAATCTTTGCAGGCACATCAAGAGTAACTTCTTTTTCATTTACCTTTGCAAGAGTGTTTCCGATAGTAAGTACAACGGATACATCACCCTTTGTACCTGTTACTGTCTTTGTGGCATCGTCCCAAAGAATAGTAGCACCAAGTGCTTCAAAGATCCCTCTCATAGGTACAAGTGTCCTTGAATCCACAATTACAGGCATCACATCATAAGACTGTTCTTTACCATCGATTGAAACCTTGATGGATTCTTCTGCGTAAGAAGTTAGTGTTATGCATGATAATGCAATTATAAATACCAATAATAAAGAAATTATCTTTTTCATATTATCCTCTCCTTAATCTATTTCTATTTCAAGTGCTGATACACCTGCTGATCCGATAGTGTATGTATTGCCTTTTACCTCCGATGTAACGGGGTTAAACACATCAGGATTAAGATTTGTGATTTCAGTTGTGGAATCACAGGCTACTTCATAAGCTGTAATCTTTTTGATTTCTTTTCCATCTATTTTTATTTCTACATTCTTTGCCAATGTTCTGTTAAGGTTTGCCATATGGACAAATACTTTCTTTCCGTCTTCAGAAAGACTTGCAGTTGCATCTATGCCCTCACCGAAATCCACATCAAGAGCGTACTTTCCGATATGATGTCTGAAAAGGCTCATAACACGACCAACCGGCTGAAGGTAGGCATTTCTTGTATCGCCCTGAGTGTATAGCATTATTGCATTTACCTGCCAACGATTACCGAAGAAATCTGCCATTGTAGCAATATCAAGTACATCTGTATGACGTTCTATTACATTGAGAAGTCGTGCATAAGCAACACCTGCACCCCAGGTAGATAGAACTTCATTTCTGTTTCTTCCCGGAACACCGAAATGGCCTTCTGTCATTGCAAGACGTTTTCCGTAAGGTTTGATATCCTCTTTAAGCATAGTCAGTTTCTCATCAAGAGAATGACAGGCATTAAGAAGATGATGCCATGTTAAATCATGATCATTTCTATAGTCGGTACCTCTCAAAGGAGAATCAGGAAGCCCTGAGCCAAAATGATGATGAAATGCGATATGTGATATATATTCTCCTGATGTTTCGCACATTTTTGTTGCCCAGTTTTCAGTTTCTTTATTTCTTGGATCGCCCCACGCAATAAGATTTACAGAAGGGTCTGCCTTGTGCATTTCCTTTGCAAAACGATATGTTACTTCTGCCGCCTTGTCAAGATTGTATCCGTGGCAAAGAGTCCTGTCGGTCATTCTGTCCTTTCCGTAATATGTAGGCACATATCCGTAGTTGGTTTCGTTTCCGATCTGCCACCACTTAATATTGTAAGGCTTATCTATTCCGTGGGATTTACGTAGTTTGTTGTCAGGATTGTTGCAATAGTCTATCCATTCAGCAGCTTCTTCGCTTGTGCCGAATCTGTCCATTCCGGGCTTGGGATATGCCCATTCCATTCTACCGTCCGACTCTGTATTCACAACAACAAGGGGTTCTGCATTTGTGTGACGGCAAAGGTCCACCAGTTCATCTGTACCAACCTGATTGGAATATGCTCCATCCCAGTGAAGATTGAGCATCCATGGTCTTTTTTCTCTCGGCCCTACCCCTTCCTTCCAGTGATAATATGAAGCGAAGCATCCACCGAAACGAATCATTGTAGGATTAAGCTCTGTGAGTTTTTCAAGAAGCATTGGCTTCCAGCAATCATTAATATAGTCCCATGCGATATCAACTGATGGGTCTGCAGAGCTTAGTGGCTCCAAAAACTGCATATAAATATAAGGTGATATTTCGTGTTTTTTATTAAGTGAAATTTTCAACATACAAATTCCTCCTTTTTTCTATATCTTAATATTAGCACACCACCTGATATTTTTTAACCTGTTATAGGGACAATAAATTTATAGAAATGTCCGTATTTTAAAGTTTTTTATATTGATTTTAAAGTTTTTTGATGATACAATCAAGATATAGGGCGGTGAAATAAATGGAAAAACCTGAATATAGTAAACAAAAGGATACTATCACTATCCGTACAAATGATTTCAAACTGAAAGTGCACAGGGTCGGCGATACTCCAAGGCGTTTCCCTGCTGTAAGAAACACCGGCGACAACAAAATAAAGAACATTCATACTCATTTTACATATGAAGCGTTTTTTGTAAATAACGGAAATCTCAAACTCATAACAGAACATTCAACAAAAGATTATAACAAATCTGTTTTGATTGTACCGCCAAAACTAAAACATATTTCTGTGCCCATAAGCGGAGAAAGTTTTTGTCTGTTGTTCTCATTTGAGAAAAATTCAAATGAATTATCAGAATTTGAAAATATTATGAATAATAATATCCTTGAACTTAAAATGACAGATGAGATTGCATTTTATATAGAAAAATTTGCAGAAAAAACCGAACAGGATTCTGAACTGGAAGCATATCATCTTGCCACATTATTATTTGAAAGCATATTCAGTCTTCTTAAAAAGGAAAAAAGAATTAACTCAAAAACAGAAAAATCAAAAACAAATAATATAGGAAATATTGAAATTTTTATAAACAGAAATCTAAACAAAAAAATAACTCTTAAAGATATTTCCAAAAGCATCTTTCTGTCAGAAAAACAAATATCCAGAATTATCGAAAGAGAATACGGATGTACTTTTTCAAAACTTCTCACAGAAAAAAGACTTGCAATAGCAGAAGTTCTCCTAAAAACTACAGATATGAAAATATCTGATATTGCCTCACAGACTTTTTATGGTACAGAGTCGTATTTTTATACAATATTTAAAGATAAGTACGGAATATCTCCTCTTAAGTATCGCAAAAAATTTGAAAATCGGATATAAAGATACAAACGGTACAGAAAATTTTTCTGTACCGTTTGATATATTAATTTATTTCTACCTGCTTTGCCGTGGATAAAGGTAGTAGTTTTCCGTTATTCATCCATACAAAGACTTTTACATTCTTTGCATACTCAGGGATATCAATCCCCGACAATGTAACCTTGTCAACAGATGCCCCCGTGGATGAGGAATATTCCCTTCTTAATCCCTTAAGAGAATTTTTGTCATCGTAAAATGCAGTATACACCACATAATCAATTCCCTTTCTGTTAATAAGATTATTAAGTGTTGTTACAACATTTACCTTACCCTCTGACTGTGTAATATCAAAATCAAATGTTACACAGTCGGGGATAATCATATTTGTAGTTACAGTATCCGTCACCGTCATACCGTTTACATTTAATGTAATATAATAATCCTCCACTTTACCATCTGAATACTTAAGTCCATCTTTTTTGAACTCAAAACTGTATGTTTTGTCCTCATTTATCTTTGTCTGTGCTATATGTGCAATATTGCCCTCTTCGTCTGTCATAAGGAGTGTAACTGCGCCTTTGAGATAATCAGGATGATTGTCATAGAAATCTGAAGTAAGTTTGCCGTCTATCTGCACTTTGCCTGAATATACAAAAGAAAACATATCATTTTTACTGTTGTCTGACGAATAATCATCAAGAACTATTTCCAGTACATTGTCATAACCCTTATGATATGCACATGAAACAGTCTTTTCTGCATTTCCCACAGAAACTGTCACATCATAATCTCCATAGAAACCATTTATCGATGCACGGCCATTTTCGTCTGTTTTTGCTTTTGCGTCTCTTGTCCACCATTTATTGTACACCAAATCACGATAAACCTTTCCGCCATCTTTCATCTGCCAATCGACTGTATAAAAAGGTGTATATGGAGAGGATGCATTACCATCCCAGAAATCCCACATCATAAACCCGGTGGACGCCTCGTGTGCAAATGTAGCAATCATCAAATCTCTCAGGTTTGATACCTGAAGCTGCAAATCTGAACGGGAACATGAGTATTCTGTTATTTTCACTTTGTATCCGTATTCGTTGTATATTTTGTCATACAATTCTATCATTTCTACAGGAGTCGGAACTTTTCTTCCTGCATCATTATGGGATTGAATACCTATCGCATCAACCTGAACATTGTTTTCTTTCATAAAATCCAGATAACCCCAGAATTCATCAGGATACTCCCATATTCCGTGTGTTTCGTTATAATAAAGCACCGTACCCGGTGTAGAATAATCCCTTGCCCACTGGAACCATTGAATTATTGCTTCGTCGCCCACTTTTTGTCTGAAAGCATCATAGTAAGTAAGTTCGTTAACTACATCCCAATCATCCATATCAGGAAAATCTTCACACATTTCTTTTATGTGTGCTTCAACCTTTTCATCAAAAAGTGCTCTGTTGTTAAGAACTTCATCCGAAAACATATATTCAGGTGTCAGATATGAATCTCCACTTGAACTCAGGGCTCTTTCCCATATAAGAGTATGTCCTCTGAAGTATTTAACTCCAATATTCTTTCCGCCGTCCACAGTCTTTCTTGCGGCTTTAGGTTCTGCAGTATCTTCTTCATAAGGTGCCCATTTCATAGTGTGTTCCACAACAAGGGTGTTGAAATTCTCACTGAAATTTTTTGCAAAAGTATCATCCATATATATTTTATTATTTGTACAACCGCCAAACATATACTCATGTTCAAACATATCGAACTCTACATCGGCATTGGGAATAACATTTCCGTTTTTGTCCTTTACAACTACAGAGAATGTGCCTTTTCTGTTTCGTTCAATATCTTCAAAGGCTTCTTTTCTCCACTGGGCATCCTTTTCATATTCAGGGTATTCTATTTCTGTACTCATAGGAAAATCTGTAATTGTATAATCAGTTCCTGAATACTTTATCACATCAAATCCACGGATTTCAACAACCTGAGGAGCATAAAATCCGTATCTTATACCAAAGGAACAAAAGCCCGCCTTAGCTTCATAAGGAAGATAAACCTGTCGCCACTCACTTCCGGCTGTAACATATTCATAAAGCAACTTCTTATAAGATGTAGGATTCTCAATCTGAAACTGGAGTTTACCTATGCCATTGGAATCGCCTCCGGAAACAGTTCTCATTTCAAACTTCAAAAGGATAAAATCTCCCTCGCTGAACAGTCCGTCCAAAGCATCTGTATCTCTGTATGTTGCATATGATGCCGTTTCCGCCACCTGACTTGTGGTAATCCTCAATGTTTTTTGTTCATCTGTCACGATCTCTTCAGCAGTACCGTACTGTGGATAGACAACTTTACATTTATTTATCAAATCATCAGTTGTATAAATCACTTCGCCATCCTGCAGTTTCTCATAAATTGTGCCTAAAGCTTCTTCATTTTTTGAAAAGAAATACAAATCATCAAGCGCATTTGTTTTTTCAAACTCTGTGGGAACTTTTCTGTGATAGTCACTTTTAAGTTCTGCCATTCCAGGCAACAAGTCGCTTTCATTCACAGTTTCTGCAATTACCGTACCAAATGATGAAAAACTAAAAAAAACAAATAATCCTATTAATAACCAGTATATACTTTTTCTCATATTTAACACACTTTCCCATAAAAACTATGTTAC
>JAZSJF010000196.1:0-1934 GCA_045534195.1 Clostridia bacterium
TCGAAGCACTTGGTGCAGAAGTAGGCTGGGATGATGCAACAAAAACCGCTACAGGTAAGACTGCATCTACAACAGTTGCTCTTACAATAGACAACAAGGAAGCAAAAGTTAACGGCAAGGCAGTAGCACTTGATGTTCCTGCACAGATTATCGAATCAAGAACAATGGTTCCTGCAAGATTTGTAGCAGAATCACTTGGCTGTAAAGTTGACTGGGACGGTAACACAAAGACTGTTATCATCACAATGGAAACAAAGAAAGAGGAAACACCTGCACCAAGCGCAGACGGTATGAATGAACTTGCAAAAGTTACATTTGAAAACAAGAAATGTGATCCTTCAACAGGTATGAACTTCTGGGGTAAGGATGCAGCAGATAAAAATACTAATACTGCTTACAAATATGTTACATACACAGAAGCAGGTATTTCAAAGCCAAATACTACAGAAGATTTCGGTACAATGCTTATCAAGGCTGACTCCGATATCGGTAAAGAAGGCAAATCTGTAAAAGGTCTTGTAGAAGGTAGAGTAAACGATATCCCTGCAAACCTTGTAAACTTCGCAGCAGGTAACAAGTACAAAATGTCTTGCTGGATTTATCTTGCAGAAACAACAGGTGATGCTGACTCTGCAAAGGTTCAGTTCAGAGCATATTCAGGAAAAGATAGTGGCAAAATGAAGGGCGCAAAGACATTCACACTCAAAAAAGGTGAATGGCAGAAGATCGAAATCGAATTTGCTCCTACAGCTGCTGAAGCAGGTATGACAACAGGTGCAAGATATACATTCTCTGCAGTTAAAGAAAATGTATTTGCTAAGGTTGTATACATAGATAACCTTGTATTCAGAGGCACAACTACACCTTCAGAAGCACCTAAGACAGAAGCACCTAAGACTGAAGAAAAGAAAGAAGAAGTTAAACCTTCAGTAGGCGCAGAAAAGATTCTTGACGCAGCTCTTCCACAGTCAGGTACTGTAATTGCTACACAGAAGGATCTCCTTACAGCAGCAAACGGCAAAACAATCAAGGACGTTAACGGTGTATTGACAATCACTGCTACAAAGAACGAAAAGGATGGGACACTTACAGGTACATCAAAAGCATCTCTTTTAGGTCTTATCAAAGAAGGCAATGTGTATATGCTCACATTCAAGGCTCGTCTTGTATCAGGTGCTCCATACATCAAAGCACAGATCCAGGCTTCAAGAGAAAACGGATTCACAAAATGTGTATTCGCTGCTACAAAGTATGACAAAGAATGGACAACATGCTATATGCCATTCGTAGGTCATAAAGTAGATATGGAACAGTTCGGTTTCAGATTTTCAGGTGAAACTCATACATCTGAAATCAAAGATTTCCAGATCATCGATTACGGTACATCTGTAAAGATTGCAGACCTTCCTAACACATATATCGTAGTAGGAAACACATCAGTAAACGGAATGAAATTGCAGTAATATGAATTATTGATTCAAAATCTTAAGATATAATCTTAAGATGTATATACAAAAAGATAAAAATTTGTTATTCAAATTCTAAGGAAGGAAATATTGCATTCAAATGTGCAATATTTCCTTTTTTTGTGCATCAAACATTGACAAATCGAGGGTTTTTGGTATAATATAAAATGATAAATTATATTATTGAAAAAGGGTTGAATAACAATGAAAAAATTAGGACTTAACGAAATAAGAGAAAAGTACCTTTCTTTCTTTGAAAGCAAAGGACACTTAAGACTTCCGAGTTTTTCTCTTGTACCACAGAATGATAAAAGTTTGCTTCTTATCAATGCAGGTATGGCACCTCTCAAGCCATACTTCACAGGATAGGAAATATTTTTTTCAAAGAGAGTAACTACCTCTCAGAAGTGTATCAGAACATCTGATATGGAATCTGTAGGTAAGACTGCACGTCACGGTACATATTTT
>JAZSJF010000063.1:0-4517 GCA_045534195.1 Clostridia bacterium
ATATGGTACATTATAGTTATCTACATAAAGTTCTGCAATTTTTTTACCAAGTTTCGGTGCGTTGTTATGAGTGAGTTTACTTTCTTCCCAGTCGTTACCGGTTTCGTATACTTCTATGGTGCCGGGCACAAGTTCGTTTGAGATTTTTCTTGTATACATTCTTAAGTATGCATAAGCCACTTTGTCGGTCTTGTCGGGAACACTGAATTTCACATAACTGTCGCAGGTTTTTCTTACAACAAGGCTTTCATTAAATCTTGTGTTATTGGCATCGGATGATTGTGTATATGAACCATCTGTAGAACGGTAATATTTATTGCCGTCAATCACAGGCTGACCTTCTATTGCATCCTTGTATGTGGCAGTTGAAGCCTTGATTACTTCTTCTGCATAACCCTCTATATTGTCAAGTCTTTCCTGTACCACAGACTGAGGAAGAAGAGAAACCTTTCTCGGTCTGCATATGGGATTTGCATAATCAGATGACATTACATATACTACAACATCTGATTCCTTATACTTTTTGGTCATTGAGAATGAACTTCTCAAAGGATATACATGGGCTGTAGTGTTTACTGTATAGACATTTCCCGATTTGATATTGATAAGTCTTCCGTCAAGATATTCACAGGCAATACTCTTTGCCTTGTACTGAGAAGAAGGCTTATAAAAATCTGTATGAATATTGATTTCTGTATTTTCAAGATTGCTTGATGTGGCAGATACCATTGCACCTGCTTTCTGCACTGTAACATCATCTATATAGAAGGTATCGCACAAACCTTCATTTAAGGAGTAGTCTATTGTGCTCTGGTATACTCTGATTGCATTTACGGCTGGGTTTTTGAGATTTTCCGTATTGCCGTCATCTACAAACTTTTCCTGAAAAGTAAACTGTGTACTGATTTCTGTCCACTCATTCCACTTCACAAAAGTAGATGCATGAGGATTGCCGTAGCCTGATCTGTATTTATAGTTATCTCCGTCGGGACCTGCAAGTACAAGGTTTATAAATGTACCTTCACTTTTTTTGAGTTCTTCATCCGTAAAAGGTACACATTCATCAACGGATTTACCTGAATTTTTGTACACACCAGCATTTTTGTCAGCATATACCTTAAATGAAATATCATATGTAGTACCTACATTTTCCATTGTAGGCTCAAAAAGATTTATCATCTTGAAACTTGACTGTCTGTCGCATCTTTGGGAAAACTTAACAGATTTATTTCCTGAATATGCAACCTCATCAGATGCTACCGGAATCTTTGAATAATTGCCGTAACTATGAAAATCATATACGGAATTAGGCTTGGACCAGGTGAATTTTGCACCTACATCATAGCCTTCCATATCGTCATATTTGGTTGCCAAACCAAAACCCTTTGTCACTGACGAGCCGATAACGTTTATACCGCTGAATAAAGTGAAAATTATCGTCAGTACCAAAGTCATACCAAGCAATCTTTTTTTCATAGAAATCTCCCCATTTCGTTGTATAGATATACATCGTAATTATATAACATATACATTATCAAAGTCAAACAAAAAACCCCTTTTTCCCACTGTTGTATCAGTAGAAAAAAGGGGTTGTAATTTGTGCATTATTACTAAATAATCAGATATTGTTTATATCATTCTGAGTGATAATCTTGATGCCGCCTTCATTCAGCAATTTTGCCGCTTCATCATTATCGTGAAGTCTCAGAATAAGAACTGCATTTCCGTCAATTGAATAATTGAAGGTATACATATACTCTATGGAAATATGATTATCATCAAGAATTGCCAGTACACTGTCAAGACCTGCCGGTTTGTTTGGTACACTTACGCACACAACATGATTTTCTCTTGTGGCAAAACCTGCATTTCTCAATACGTCTGTTGATTTCTTTATGTCATCTTCCTTTACGATGAGTCTTACAATACCGAAATTTGCAGTATCGGCTACACTCATTGCCTTAAGGTCTATCATATTTTCTGCAAGAATCTTTGTAAGTTTGCGAAGTGAACCTTTGACATTTTCGAGATATACGGAAATCTGCTTTATCTTCATAATAATTCCCTCCTACTTAATATTACGGTTATCAATAATTCTCTTGGCTTTTCCTTCTGAACGAGGAATGGATTTAGGCGGTACAAGTTTGATTTTTGCACTGATGCCCACATCAGATTTGATCTGATTTTTGATCTGATCTCTGATTCTTTCGATTTCAGAAACCTTATCGGTAAAGAATTCCTCTGTAAGTTCTACCTGTACTTCCATCTGGTCTGTAGAATTTACTCTGTCGACAACTATCATATAGTGAGGTGATACACCTTCTACATTGAGAAGTACTCCTTCTATCTGACTCGGGAATACATTTACACCGCGGATAATCATCATATCGTCGGAACGACCGAAGATTCTTGACATTCTTGCGTGTGTTCTTCCGCAGGCACATTTTTCTTCATAAAGAGTACAAAGGTCTCTTGTTCTGTATCTTATAAGAGGCATACCTGTCTTTGTAATTGTAGTGAATACAAGTTCACCTTCTTCACCGTAAGGGAGAGGCTCTCCTGTTTCAGGATTGATGATTTCTGCAATGAAATGGTCTTCGTTGATATGCATACCGTTCTTTTCGCAACATTCAAATGCGACACCCGGTCCGCCCATTTCTGTAAGACCGTAGATATTGTATGCATTGATGTTCAGAAGTTCTTCAAGTTGATTTCTCATCTCTTCTGTCCACGGTTCTGCACCGAAGCAACCTGATTTGAGTTTGAAATCCTTGATATCATAACCCATTTCTTTGATTGATTCACCAAGATATATAGCATATGAAGGTGTACAACAGAGCATTGTAGCACCAAGTTCCTTAAGCATCATAAGCTGACGCTGAGTGTTACCGCTTGACATAGGAACAGTCATAGCACCTCTTCTTGTTGCACCCTGATGAGCACCCAAACCGCCTGTGAAAAGTCCGTAACCGTATGCAATCTGCATAATATCATCCTTGTCACAACCTGCAGCGGCTAAACTTCTTGCAACAATTTCTGTCCATACTTCCACATCATTCTCTGTATAGCCTGATACAATAGGCTTACCTGTGGTTCCTGATGAACCCTGGATTCTTACGATATCCTTCTTGTCTGCAGCAAAAAGTCCGAAAGGAAATTCATCTCTTAAATCTGTCTTATATGTAAACGGAAGTTTTGCGATATCCTTAAGTTCTTTGATGTCTTCAGGCTTAACCCCAAGTTCATCCATTCTCTGTTTGTAAAGAGGAACATTGTTATAACAAAGTTCAACTGTTTCTTTAAGCCTTTCCAACTGAATTTTCTTAAGTTCTTCTCTGTCCATACACTCTATTTCGGGAGTATGAATAAGATTTTCTTTGATTTTCATTAATTTGTCACTCCAATACTATAAGTTAGCTTTGATTGTTTCTATAAGTTCTTTATATTCATCATCCGAAAGTGTAACTCTCTGAGGATTCATCTGGAATACTCCGCCCCACTCAAACTCATCGTCCTCATATTTCGGTACAAGATGAAAATGGAGATGACATCCTGTGTCGCCATATGCACCATAGTTTACTTTCTTTGGATTAAACGCCTTATGAAGTGCATTTGACACTCTGGCAATATCTTCCATAAATACGGCTCTTTCTTCCGCTGTAAGATCAACAATTTCACTTATATGCTTTTTGTGGGCTACTATCACTCTGCCCTTATGACTCTGTTCTTTAAAAAGATAAAGTTTTGAATCTGTAAGGTCACAAATCTTGATACCGAATGCATCAAGAAGTTCGTTTTCCATACAATATGCGCAGTTTTTGTCCATTAATATCACTCCTGAAAATAAATATACTTTATTTTATCACGAAAAGAAGGTTATTTCAAGAATTTTTTTAACTAATTTTGTATAAATGATGAATTGTTTTGTATAATTATTCATCATTTACATATTGCAAAATATCATTTTATGTTGTACAATATCTGTAAGTAATGAACACTGAATGTTCAGACAAATATACCTTTAAGGAGCGATAAATATGGCACACGAAAATTTCGGTAAATGTCTTGATCTGAAATTCCCAAGAAGATGCATCACACCTGATGACGGTTGGCATTATTTCTACGGTTATTATGACCTGAACGCTTACCACGAAAACGGCAAATATCACCTTGCAAACAGAGTTAAATTTATGGACAGACTTCCTGAGGCAGACGATGTTTGTGAACTTGGTTACATAGACCTTGAAACAAAAGAATTTACAAAATTTGCAGAAACTACTGCATGGAACTTCCAGCAGGGCGCAATGCTTACATACAACAAAATGAATTATGACGAAGTATTCTACAATGTAAGAGGCGGAGAATACGACTATATGACATGCCGTCATAATCTTAAAACCGGCGAAAAGTTCTACACAGACAGAGCATGTGCCTGCATCTCCCCTGATGCTAAATGGGGCCTTGCAGTAAACTTCTCAAGAATCTATGACTTCCGTCCCGGATACGGCTATGCAGAT
>JAZSJF010000264.1:0-4817 GCA_045534195.1 Clostridia bacterium
TCTTCCTTTTTTACACCATTGCTCATAAGGATTTCAAACATAGAATCATCGTTGAAAAGTGACGGTGTAAGCACACCTTCCGAGAAGAAGAATCTTCCCATTTCTTTGTATAGTTTCTCGGGTGTTTTCTTGTGAAGTTTCACAGAAAGAATCGGTTGAGGAAGGTTCATATCATAATATGCATCCATAATAGCATATGTCATTACACTTGAAAGGTCATTTCCGTCAACATCTCTTCCGCCAATGAGAACATTCTGTGAAATTGCCCAACTTCTGTCACCCACATTGTAGAATACAAGAAAGTGCTTAAAGAGTTCTGCCGCTTCCTCTCTTGACAGCCCATTTCTGTAGGGTTCAAAGATTCTGTCTGCATTACCTACAGAAAACGCATATGGATTGGGCGCCTGTTCAAGACACATTACAGTCCACAAAAGGATGTAGAGTTGAAGTGCCTCAAAAAGGTTTTGTGCACCGTTTGATGAAATATTTATAAGTGATTTTTTCATAAATTCAAGTTGAGTCTTTCTTTCTGCATCCGAAGATAAAAGGTTTTCATCAATTATATCCACATATCTCCCGATAAGAATTTTCACTGCAGAAAGTGCAACCGAACATGCTTTATAAAACTCCCCTTCCCGTCTGTCCGCAATCTCAATAATACTGTCAAGACCGTTCTTTAAACAAGCACGGAAATCAGGGATAATATGTCCTGTTACCTGTTCGGTAAAGAAGATTACTTCTTTTGTATAGTTTTCTGCTTTTGAATATGTAGCATTGAGCATCTCAACCATTTTTGTCTTTGAAGTGAAAGAACGAACCTTATCAATTCTTTCTGCACTGAATTCTTCATTTGGCTCAATGTCATTGTATATTGCCATAGGATCGCAGTATCCTGAGAATCCTTCAACTGTGAATGAAGGATTGATAAGAGCGTAACTCTTGGCAAATGCATCTCTCTGTGTGCCAACAAATATAGCATTGTCACTTATAAAAATCGGAATATGCTTTACCACCTCGCACAGAAGATGTGCTTTTTTCAGTTCATCGGGCATAGATTTGTACTCGTCCTCGAAGAGCATCTCAGTTTCTTTTGCGATAAACCACCCGTCAAGACGGTCAATCTTTCTCTCTTCTCTGTACAAATCCTTTGCCATTTTATTCAGTTTTTCTACGCTGAATACATTATACATACCGCTTACCCCCTTTAAGTTTCTGTCAAATTAAGATTATATGATTTAAACACTTCCGCAAACTCTTTCAGTGTATCTTTTTTTACAAATCCATCCTTTACCAGATATTCATCAGTCCATTTTTCTTTGCCATATTCGTGATAAGGCAAAAACTCAAACACTGCATGCGAAGTATCAAAAGATGCGAAATACTCTGCAAATTCTTTTGGATTATCAGTGTTAATACCGTTGATCAATGGAATTCTTATATGTTGCTGCCGTCCACATTTGCAGTTAAGTTCAAAATTATTTTTTATAAGATCCGCTCCCACTCCGGTGTATTTTCTTAATATATCACTGTCATAATGTTTGAAGTCCATCATAAGATAGTCAACATATTCAAGTAACTCCCGAAGCCTCGGATGTGTTCCGTTTGTTTCTATGGCTGTGTGAACAGAATTTTCTTTAAGCAATTTGAGAAGTGAAAAAAGTTCTTCATACTGAACAGTTGCTTCTCCTCCGGTAAAAGTAACTCCTCCTCCGGAAAAAAACATCATTCCGGACGAAAGAATTTCTTTAAGAATCTCATCGACACTTATGTCCTTTCCACCATCCATACACATTCCCTCGGGATTTGAACACCATATACATTTCATATTGCATCCCTGAAGATGATAAACGAGGCGATTTCCCGGTCCGTCCTGAGAAAAGTTAAACCCTTTTTGAAATACCCTCATACATTTCACCTCACCTCATTTTAATTATAAATCTCAAATACACACATGAGAATTGACAAAACAGTAAATCAGATGTAAAATAACGAAAAGAGGTGATGGAAATGTACTCTGTATTTTCTGATACTCCCGAGAGAATCATAACTCAGGCCAATATTAATTTTTATGCTAATCCCTTTATACATCCTGCACGTACTATGGATGAACACGACTTTATTTATCTTATAGACGGAAGTTGGAAAATAGGACAAAATGATACAGAATATGAACTGAAACCGGATACACTTCTTATTCTGAGTGCCAATATGAAGCATTACGGTATTGAACCATGTGCGCCAAATACAAAGACAATGTATTTTCATGCATCATCTCACAATGACTCCATAAGCACAAAAAACGAAGATACAAAGGGGCGTCTTTGTATACAGACATTCACAGATGCTTCGTTGAATTCAAATATTAAAAAATATTTTTCTCACATTGTAAATAACTATCTTAAAGGTAATCTGAGAAAAGCAAATATATTTTTTCAACTTCTGTTGTGCGAACTTTCCGATGAACATACATCCCTTATGGAAAATGATACTTCAATGAGAATAAAAGATATTATTCACAACAATCCGGAAAAATTCTTTTCAAACAAAGAACTTGCAAGGCGATGCAATCTGTCGGTAAAGACTATTGAAACCCGCTTCAAAACGGCTTTCAACAGTACCATTCACCAGTATATACTGGATTTCAAGATAAAAGAAGCAATGGATTATTTTGAAAACTTTCCCGAAATATCTATAAAGGAAATCGCATACAATCTGGGATTCTATGACGAATATCATTTCAGTAAACAATTCAAAAAAAATACAGGATTATCCCCTTCGGAATATAAAGCAGGGTTAAAAAATACGGGTGCAAAAAGATAATTTTTGCACCCGGTTTATTTTTTTATACACAGAAATCTTTTATCAGTTTATCTTTACATTCTCCCAAAGTGTATTAAGATTTGTAAGCATATCTGAATTTAAGTTTCTGTAAGCATTTTTATTGAAATTTTCTTTAAAGTCAATGTTTTCGGGATAGAGAACTGCTATTACATCCTCGCCCATTTCTTCTTTGTATTCATCATCATTATATACAGTACTGTTTGGTGAAGAATAATATGTGTACATAGCATTTGCTACTGCAGCATCACGACTGAGCATAAAGTTTATGAATATTTCTGCCAGTTCCTTGTTCTGAGCACAACTTGGGATACACATTGCATCAAGGAAGAAATTTGTATTATCAGGATAATAGAACTTAAGATCCACATTTTCTGCCTGAGCATCTTTCATAGTGAAATAATCTCCTGCATAATACGCACCTACTGATGCCTCACCTGATTCCATCATATTGTAAATTTCATCCATTACATAACTGTATACAAGAGGTCTTTGTCTGAGAAGTTCATCATAGGCTCTGTTCCACTCAGCCTTGTCTTCTGTATTTACATCTATACCCAGTTTGTACATAGCACTTCCGAATGCATCACGGGAGTTGTTGAACTGAAGTATTCTACCTTTGTATTTTTCGTTCCACAAAAGATCCCAACCCTTTGCATCCTCTTTATCTACTGTATTTGCATCATAGATAACACCAATCATTCCGTATGTGTATGGCACAGTGTATTTTGTTTCGGGATCGAAATAAAGACCTTTGAATGATTCATCCACATTTTTATAGTTAGGAATATTGTCATAATTTAACGGAAGAAGGAGATTTTCTTCTCTCATTCTTGCTATCATATAGTCAGAAGGAATGATCACATCATAACTTACTGCACCGCTTGAAATCTTTGAATACATATCTTCATTGGATGCAAAAGTACTGTAATTTACAGATACTCTCTGACCGTATGTTTCTTCATACCATTTTTCAAACTCTCTTATTGTATCATATGAACCTTCACTGCCATCAGAGATGTACTCACCCCAGTTATACACATTGAGAGTAAGGGTATCCCCGCCTGCACAACCGGAAAAACTCATAATAATAACCGAAAGTGCCAACATAACAATTAAAATCTTTTTCATAATATGTTATCCTCCGTTTGTAATATTATTTTTCTTTCTGCACTCTATTCTTGTTGTCTATAACATTGCTTATAAGAAGAAGTGTCATTGTTACTATAAATATAATTGTAGCCAGCGAATACATCTTTGGTGTAACGGTCTTTTTTGTCATTCCGTATATCTTGATAGGCAATGTTTCAAAGCCGTTTCCAAGGGTAAAATAACTGATTACAAAATCATCCAGAGATAAAGTAAACGCCATAATTGCACCTGTAATAATACCCGGCAAAATCTCAGGAAGTTCCACCTTAAAAAAGGCCTTTATAGGTGTGCATCCAAGGTCCATAGCCGCCTCAGGAAGAGATGAATCCATCTGGTTGAGTTTGGGCAACACCTGAAGAATCACATAAGGTGTACAAAAAGTAACATGGGCAATAAGGATTGTCCAGAAACTCAGACTGTTTGCCGCTCCGAACAGTCTTCCCACAAATACAAACATAAGCATAAGAGATATACCTGTTATAATATCAGGATTTATCATTGGTATATCCGTAACAGTATTCATAACTGCACGGTACCATTTTGAACGGAGTTTATTTATCCCCACCGCCGCAAAAGTACCCATAGCCGTTGACAGAATTGTAGCGGCAAAAGCAAGTATGACAGTGTTTTTAACTGCATCAAGTGTGTTTCTGTCACGGATAAGTTCTTTGTACCATTTCAGAGAGAAACCCGAAAACACCGAAAGACTTTTTGCTTCGTTAAACGAAAAGACAAGAAGCACGATTATCGGTGCAAACAGAAATGCAAACACTATACCTGTATATATTTTTGATGATAGTTTCATTTTATTCCCCTCCGTATACATA
>JAZSJF010000067.1:0-2600 GCA_045534195.1 Clostridia bacterium
AGGAGTAACTGCAAGACAGATAGTCTTTTGTGTTCTTGATACATCAGCGACAACAAGATTGGTTTTCATAGGATCGAGATTTCTCTCAATACACTCAACAGAGGCATAAAAACTCTTCAGATCAATGCACAGATATGTTTTTTTGTTCATAAAAGCCTCCTGCTCAGAATGGAATTATTTAAAAAGTAATTGTGGCAATATATCAAAAGCGTTTTTGATATAAAGACCGGATTTTTCTGCTTCTTTTTCTGTGTATGTATCGGGACCGTTCATCTCTTTTGTACTGTCATAAAGCACAAAAGGAATGGCATCTCTTGTATGTGTACGGATTTTAATCGGTGTAGAATGGTCAGGCATAATCAGAATACGATAGTCCTCTCCCATCTTATCAAGTTCATTTTTTACATAGCCGACAACTTTTTCGTCTATGAGTTCAATCGACTTGATTTTGTTTTCTGTTTCACCTCTGTGTCCGCATTCGTCAGGGGCTTCCATATGTACATAGCAGAAATCCTTCCCCGACTTCAGTGAATCTATACAAGCCTGCGCCTTGCCTTCCCAGTTTGTATCCACATCGCCGTTGACACCTTCAACATCAACAGACTCAAGTCCTGCACATATAGCGATGCCTTTGATAAGATCAACTGCCGAAATAACAGAACCGTCCACACCGAATTTCTCTTTGAAATTATCAAGAGCAGGCTTTGTTCCTTCACCCCATATCCACAGAGAATTAGCGGGATTGAGCCCTTTTTCCATTCGTCTGATATTAACCGGATGGTCTTTGAGAAGTTCATAACTCCTCTTCATCATATAAGTGATAATATCGGAGTCATCACCTTCAGGCATATAATCTCCTGCTTTTTTGTCCAGTATATCGTGGGGCGGTGTGAGTTTCACATTGGTGGATCCGTTGGCAATAACAAGAGCATGACGGTAACTTACACCATTGTAGAATTTAATTCGTTCATTTTGAAATTCTTTATTTATATACTCAATAAGTTCTTTTGCTTCTTCATTGGATATAGAACCGGATGAATGGTCGATAATGGTCTTATCCTCATACACTTCATCATCGGATACAGTAATGATATTTGCTCTGAAAACCACATCGCTGTCCTTCATATCAACACCTATACTTACTGCTTCAAGAGGTGATCTGCCTGAATAGTATTTATCAGGATCATAGCCCATTGCAGAAAGATTTGCCACATCAGAGCCCGGTGACAAATGTGACGGAACTGTAGTGGTAAGACCTATTACTCCTCTTTTGCACAAAGAATCTATATTAGGCTTTTTTGCGACTTCAAGCGGTGTCTTTCCGCCCAAAGACTCAACAGGATAATCTGCCATCCCATCGCCCAGAATTACAACATATTTCATATTAAACGTCCCTTCATAAAATGATATATATATTATGCTACAGATTGTTACAAAAATCCAGTATTTTTTATAAATTTAACAAAAATGTATTATTTATCTTTACAAATCATCTGATAAATGCTATAATTTTTAATCAGAAAATATATATTGAAAGGATGACAGCAATGATTTTGGTAACAGGCGGTGCAGGATTTATCGGGCGTCACACTTGTGTGGAACTTCTTAATGCGGGATACGAAGTTTGTGTATGCGACAATCTTTCCAATTCCAAAGAAGAATCCTTAAAAAGAGTAAAACAGATTACAGGAAAAGACCTGAAGTTTTATAAAACAGATATTCTTGACTACGACGGTCTTGACAAAATTTTTACAGAAAATGATATAGAAGCAGTAATTCACTTTGCAGGTCTTAAAGCCGTTGGTGAATCCTGTGAAATACCTATGAAGTATTATCACAACAACATTACAGGCACACTTATTCTCTGCGAAGTTATGCAGAAACATAATGTGAAAAAAATTGTATTTTCATCATCTGCTACTGTATACGGAAATCCACACACAGTTCCGATTACTGAAGACTTTCCTCTTTCTACCACAAACCCATACGGTGCAACAAAGCACATGATAGAAAGAATACTTACAGATATATATCATTCTGACAATGAATGGAGCATTGCACTCTTAAGATATTTCAACCCTGTAGGTGCTCACGAAAGCGGACTTATCGGAGAAGATCCTAACGGAATCCCCAACAACCTCGTACCCTACATTGCAAAAGTTGCTCAGGGCAAACTTGAAAAACTCAATGTATTCGGCGATGATTACCCTACAAAAGACGGCACAGGCGTAAGAGACTACATCCATGTAGTTGACCTTAGCCTTGGACACATAAAAGCATTGGAAAAAGTTTCATCAACCACCGGTGTCGGAGCATACAATCTGGGAACAGGAACAGGATATTCTGTACTGGAGATGCTCAAAGCATATGAAAAAGCATCAGGAAAAGAAATACCCTATGTGATCGCACCAAGAAGAGACGGAGATATTGCGGAATGTTATGCAAATCCCGAAAAATCAAAAAAAGAACTTAACTGGGAAGCGAAACTCGGTCTTGACAAAATGTGTGAAGACTCCTGGAATTTCAATTTAAAAAATCCAAACGGATATCAGGAATGATTAAATACAAAAACGCAGTGAACAATTTTGTCCACTGCGTTT
>JAZSJF010000345.1:0-3043 GCA_045534195.1 Clostridia bacterium
CTCACGAACGACATGGCTACGATCCGACTTAAACCTAAGCGTTATTTAGTTGTAGGAAGAAGAAAAGATTTTGCTGGGGATGAATGGATGGAGATAAAGTCTGATTTTGAAAATATTGAAATTATTACTTATGACGATTTAGTGGATACTGTCATCACGCAATTCTATCAATAAGAATTAAGTATTAGATTCTAATGATATAAAAAACAAACTAATTTACATTATGACCAAAACTGCAAATCCTGAATTTAACAGGCTTTGGTAGTATTTGTTTGAAACAGTAATTTCGGCGAGATAAATAATTGAAAGTCAATAATTCTACAGTTGATTTACCACAAATTTACCACAATACGATATTAAAAAGCACTCAAAAAATACACTTTATTGCAAGTGATGAAGTGTCTATAAATACGAAATATACCTTTTTGGACACTTTTTAATGTTTTTAGGTATAATTATATAAGCACTTAAAAGCTCAAAAAGATAATTATTTTATCACAATCAAAAGCATCCAACAAAGTTGGGTGCTTTTTTGCATATATCTTTTTTATACATACATCAGATAGTTACACATAATCAATAAATTTACTATACAAAATAGCCAAAAAAAAATTATTTTTTTTATAGGAATTGTCAATTGATTTACATATTTTTACTATTTATAATAAGAATGAGATAGTTTTCGTATATATTTTAAAGAAAGTGAAGGAATTTCATGGATAATCACTCAAAAAATTTCAGCATTAATAATATAAACTCCATATCCTCTCTACAGACCACATTAGAATTAATCAACAAGACTACAGAGGACTTTCTTTTTGTGTGCGATTTTTGCGAAGAAAAAATATGGTATTATGGTGATTTTGACCTGCATTTCAAGGTGAAAAAAGAAGAAGACGGCGGAATCACCCTTGAAAATCTATTAAACATTGTACATCCCCACGACAAAGATTCTCTTAATTCAGACCTTGAGGATATAAAAAAGGGAAACAAAGATTTTCACGATATGGAATACCGTTGGATGAACAAAGACAACTATCCCGTATGGATAAATTGCAAAGGGTCTGTTGTCAGAACAGAAGACTGTCATTATATGATTGGAAGAGTTTCCAGACAGACTCTCTCAAATATGTTCAATCCTCTTACAGGATTATTTAATCAGTTCAGACTTATGGTTGATCTGAAAGAAATATACAAAGGCGACTTGTCAGGTTATCTTATGATGCTTGACATAGATGATTTGTCTGCAATAAATCTTAACCACGGCAGAAGTTACGGTGATTTGTTGCTGAAGACAATAGGCTCCACACTGGAGGAAATCCCTGGTATAAGCGCTGTTTATCACAACGAAAGAAACTACTTTACCGTTATAATAGATACAAAGGACAAGCAGGATGTTTCTGACATATATCAGTCAGTAAGATGCGCTATAAAGGATAAATGTACTGTTTCTGCAGGTGCAGTTCCTTTGAGCAAGGAGTTTTTCTCTGATGAAAACGCTCTTTATGATGCGGCAAAACTGATTATATCAAAAGCAAAACTTGACGGAAGAAACAATTTAAGGTTTTTTGAAGAAAATGAATTTCATAAGGCTATATCTTCTGCCTCACTTCTTGATGAACTTCAGGCAAGTGTTTCGGAGGATTGTGTGGGATTCACTCTTTTGTATCAGCCTCAGTTTCTTTCAAATGTGTATTCTCTATACGGTGCCGAAGCACTCTTAAGATACACATCCAAATCAGGCAAAAAGATATTCCCTGATGAATTTATACCACTTCTGGAAAGTTCAAAACTTATTATTCCCGTAGGCTTGTGGGTTTTAAAAACCGCTCTTAACCAGTGCAAGGAATGGCGAAAATCTATTCCTACTATGCATGTCAGTGTGAATTTTTCAATGGTGCAGTTAAGAGATGAATCCATTGTCACCGATATATGCAACATCCTTGATGAAACCGGTACGAACGGTGATTGTCTTAGAATGGAGATTGCCGAATCAATCCCTATTCACGAAATGGATATGGTTGTTTCGATTATGACCAAACTGAAAACACGAGGAATACAGTTTGCCATAGATGATTTCGGAACGGGATATTCAAATCTGGGATATCTTAACCAACTGAATATAGATGAAATCAAAATTGACAGAATGTTTATAAAAGACATAGACAAAAATATGTCTAACTGCGGTGTATTGTCACAGACAATGGAGTTGGCAAAGAAAAATGCTATGAGAGTATGTTGCGAAGGGGTTGAAACCACAAAGGAACTGTCTATCATAGAAATGTACACTCCAAATCTCCTGCAGGGCTATCTTTTTGATAAACCGTTGTCAGATGAAGAATTCACAAAGAAATACTTTGACGAAACTTCAGAGGAATATGCAGACAAAGAAGCCTTTGTAAATGCACTGTCTTGTGTGAAAAACAATTTAAATACTATTCATTTCAATCACAAAGATATACTTCGTGAAACAAATATGGGACTGTGGGTAATGTATGTCAAACCAGACCAGAATAATACAGAACTGTTTTTCGATGAAACCATGGAAAGAATTATGGGACTTACAGAAATACTTACACCGGAAGAACACTACGAATTCTGGCATAGCCGCATTCGTGAAGACTATGTAAAATATGTGGATGAAAACTTCAATCTTATGACAACACTTGATAAGGTTGTACAGTTGGAGTACCCGTGGAATCATCCTACTCTTGGTGAAGTGATTGTAAGAAGCAATGGAAAAGTGACGAACAAGTCCGACAAAACATCTGTAATCGAGGGATATCATAGGATACTCAGCAACATCGAAGAAGTGTAAGAAATGTAAAAATGCCCCGGAACGCAAAAAGGAAAGGGATAATATTTATAATTTCTTTCTATACTAATTTATACTACTATAATTATTTTCAGGTTGGAAAGCATCTCATGTGATGCTTTCCTTTTTATTTTATTCCTTTTTATTTTATTCCTTTTTGCTTTGGACAAATATTCACTTAAGGACATAAAAAAAGCGAGGATGTAAAAAATTTCATTTTTACATCCT
>JAZSJF010000273.1:0-23474 GCA_045534195.1 Clostridia bacterium
ATACAGAAAATAAATATTGTTATTTTGTAGTGGATATGCTATAATGATTTCATCGAAGATGAAATCATCGATATAAATCTCTTGCGAGATTTTCGATATGTGCAAATGCACTCGATATGCCTTGCGGCTCGATATGTTGCCTTACGGCAACGATATATATATGACCTCCCGTGTCAAAAACCAAAAAAATATTGTATAAATTCATTGACTTTATGTTTGGGTTGATATATAATAATAGTATCTATCAATATGGTAAGTTTCAATAAAAAAGGAGATGGACTTATGAGAAAAGTATTGGCTGTATTTATGGCTGTAATGATGATTATTACAACATTTACGGGCATAATGACAGTATCAGCAGAAGGTGAAACAACAACTTTGGCGGAACTGGCATTGGGTAATATTACCATGTCAGATGCTACCACAGGTAAAGGTTCAACGACTGCTACAGATTATATTAACGGAAGTTTTGACTTCGCGGGTGTTATGAACAGTCAGTGGGCATCTGCTCCGGCAGAAGTAAAGGCTACATATGCACAGCCTTCACAGACTTATAGTGTGGTGAATACATCCGACCTTACAGCATATCCGGATATTGCTTCAGGTCACAGTGCGAAACTTCTCAAGCACACTCAGACAGCGAACGCATTTATGTTCAGATTGAAAAATCTTGTGAACACTGCAAAACTTCCTACTACAGGTAAGATCAGAATATCTATGGATGTATATCCTACAGATGTTACTGCAGGTACACTCGAAAGTACAACAAAAACAGGTGTAAAAGCAGAAAAAGGCACACTTGCTTCTAACTATCAAGTGCGTATAGGTGATTCAAAGGGTTCAGGTGACAACGATACATTGACAGCTAATGTAGTAAAGGCTGATCAGTGGAATACCATCACACATACAGTTGACCTTGCTGCAAGAAAGACAATGTCAGCTATCAGATATGATGTTGCTACAGGTTGTACAAAAATGTCATCATACAATACTCCATTCCCTGCTACTTTCTTCTATGATAAGGTAAAAATCGAATACATAGGTACAGAAATTACAGGCGGCGGTTCTGCAGGCGGCGACAATACAGGCGGCGGAGATTCCGGCTCAACAGAAAGGGTTAAGGTTAATATCGGTTTTGAAGATGGTACAGCCGCTCCTTCAACAGGCTGGAATTTCTGGGGCAAAAAGCCATCAGACGGTAATAATACCGGTGCATTACAGAAGGTAATCAACTGGGCTGATGAAACAACTATTTCAAAACCAAACTCTACAGAAAATTTTGGTTCCAAACTTATTAAAGTAGACGGAAATTCAACAGTATCAACAAAGGGTGTATATACAGGTCGTATCAATGATATCCCTGCTGCAAGTATCGGATTTACTGCAGGTAAGAAATACACATTCTCTGCATGGATACTTATTGCAAAAACTGCCGCATCCGATACAGCCAAGATAGTTATGCATCCTTATTGCGACAATCAGGCTACAGCAGGTATTCCGACAACTGCCTTCAACACAGAGGCTACTCTCAAAGTAGGCGAATGGCAGAAGGTGGAAGGCTCATTCGTTGCTACAGAAGCACATGTGGGCAAGAACGCGGGCTTCCGTTTCAGATTTTCTGAAGTAAACGACACAAATTATATCACTCTTCTCTATATGGATAATGTAAATATAGTAGAAAGCGATGATACCGCTGCGTCTTATGACCTTAAGGTTACTGCAGAGGGCAACGGTACAGTAACAGGTGCAGGTAAATACTCCGAAGGTACAGTAGCAACTCTCAAGGCTACACCTGATTCAGGATATGAATTTACAGGTTGGTATGACGGTACAACACTTCTCTCAAAAGAAAATCCTTATGTATATACAGTGGATGGCAAAGTAACATCCATTACTGCTAAGTTTGAAAAAGTGCAGCCAAACAAAGGTGACAACTGGTTCACAATCGACAGTGTAGACTTTGAAGATGCAACTGCAGCGGGCGTAGATGCAACAGGTACAACCGAAAAGGGCCTTACATACAAATTCAGTGCTCTGGATGGAGGAGTTACTACCGTAAAGGTATCATCTGCTGCATTGACAGAAGCAGAAGCAGGTATCGGTACATCTTCAAATAAGGTGTATAAGTTTGCAAAGACAGAAGGCCCTGATGCGAATTCAGGTATGATGAGAATCTCGAATTTCTTCAGTCTTGATAAACTTTCTGTAGGCGATATCATCAGAGTTTCATTTAAGGTATATCCTACAGACCTTTGTGTAATGGAAGGTAAATCAGACAAAACAGCAGGCTTCCAGGCTTTCTATTCAATACTTGGTGGGTATGCTTCCGGTACTGAAAAGTATGCATCTGATTCTACAGGTTCCAGATATCTCAAACTTAATGAATGGAATAATATTGGTTTCACAACAACAGTAAATCAGGAAATGCTTGATGCATCAAAGACAGGGTTGAGACTTTCAGCATTAAGTGGACAAAGCTATGCAAAGACAATGTATTTCGATGATGTCAAAGTTGAAGTATATCAGAATAAGTCTGCAGCAGATGAACTCTACATTGTAGAAAACTTCGACAATGAGCATCCTGTATCAAACATCTCTGCAACTGCAGGTTTTGAAACCGCTCCTTATATCGCGAAAATTTTCACAAGAAGTGATAACAACGGCAAATATGCAAGATTCAATGTATTCGGTACAGGTACAGCAGGTTCTAATGTATCCTTAGTAACAAATAAGGCTGACCTTTCAGGTGTATTGGCGCACAGCGGTACAAATGCTATTAAGTTGTCAGGCAGATGGAGTGCCAATGGCGGTGTGAAGGTAGAAGATATCTTCATGGGTAGATTTGACAAAGAAGATATAGGCAGAAAAGTCAAAGTTTCTGCATGGGTATATGCTGACAAATCTGCAGGTGCTTATAAGATGACTGCTGACGGAGAAGGCTTTAAGGAAAACACAAGTAAGAATGATGCACCTAAGTATACCAACGACGAACTTGCTAACCTTGAAAAGACAAAGATTTGTATTTCATTTGGTGGTCCTAATGATGGATTCTATTCATACAGAACAGGTGGTTATAACACAAAGAAATATACCATCAACTGGAATGAATGGACTAAGATTTCTACAGAGTTTATAGTTTCTGAGGATTTGCTTGATAACGGTACAACAAATAAAAACCCTCTCATTTCTTCTATCAGAATTGACCAGCAGGGATGTACAGGTATTGAAGATGAAGCAGTTATCGATACATTCTACATTGACGATATCACTGTAGAAGAACCAAAATTTGAAGTATCCTCAGCTATCGGTACTCATATGGTATACCAGAAGGGAAGACCAATCAGAGTATGGGGTACAAATGCCGATATCGGTGAAGAAGTAACAGTTAAATTCAACGGTGTTACAAAGACTGCTACAACTGCAGAAGACAAAAAATGGGTTGCAGAATTTGACAAGATTGATACATATACAAGAGGTCTTGATATCAAAATCAACTGTCCGGGTGAAGAAGAAATAGTATTCACAGACGTATCTGTCGGTGAAGTAATCCTCGCTTCAGGTCAGTCAAATATGGAATGGAACCTCAAGAAGGTTTATGAAGCAGAAGACATCATTGCAGATGCAGAAACAAACGAAAATATCAGTATCCTCTCATTTGAAAACAACCAGGCTTCAAGAGGTTCATACGATGTACTCTCTTCACCAAACGGTGCTTACTGGGCAAAGAAAGATGTACCAACTGCAGAAATCTGTTCAGGTGTTGGTTACATCACAGCATATAATATTGCAAAGAAATATGATATCCCTGTAGCCGTAGTTGATGCTAACCTCAGTGGTTCAAATATCAAAGCATGGCTCAGCAAAGAAACTATCGAAGCAAGAAAAGACGATGTTTACAAAGATATCTACAAAGAAATGATTGACAAATCAACTACAGTTTCTTCAGGTTCTATCTGGAAATCAGCTCCTGCAGGAATGTTCAACGCACTTCTTGCTCCGCTTGATAATTACGAAATCGGTATTATGCTCTGGTATCAGGGTTGTTCAAACTCAGGTGCTCCAATGCTTTACAACTACCAGCAGTATGACCTTATAAATTCATTCAGAGCACACTTCGGTGCAGAAGATACACCGTTTGTAATCTGTCAGTTGGCTCCATATTCAGGAGACTATATGGAACTTCGTCAGGTGCAGCTCGATACTGCTAAGAGAATGGACAATGTTCATCTTGTAGTAACTGCAGACCTCGGTCCTACAGGTTCAGAAGACAAAGAAAGCAAACTTTATTCTGAAATGACTTCAGGTAATGAAATCCACCCTGTAAGAAAGATTCCTGTAGCAGACAGAATCTCCAAGACTCTCTATGCTAACTATTTCGGTGAAGATATCGTATACTCAGGTCCTGAATATACAAAGATGGAAGCAAAAGACAACTATGCTATCCTTCACTTCAAGCACATCGGCTCAGGTCTTGTGAAAGCAGATCCTGATAAGGAACTTACAGGCTTCGAAGTATCTGCAGACGGTAAAACATTTGTTAAAGCAACTGCAGAAATCCTCGCTGACAATACCATCAAGGTATATGCAGAAGGCGTAGACAAAGTAGTTAAAGCAAGATACTGCTGGGTAAACTGGGTTGTTCCTGAAGATGCACTTACATCAGAAGGCGGCAAAAAACTCGGTAACACTCTCGGCGGTAACCTTACAAACGAAACAGGTATTCCTGCAGGTCCGTTTATGGCAACACTTCCTGCTCCGACAATCTTTGCCGCTACTACAGATACTGTTTCAACAGGTTTGGATATCGCTATTTCAGTTCGGAATATTGGATATTCAGAAGCAAGTCCAAGACTTATTGTTGGTCTTTATGATGGTGAAAGACTTGTAGGTCTTAAGTCAGCAACTGTTGATTTCAAGACAATTGATACAAAGACACTTGACTTCAAGTTCTATACACTTACTACAAACATCACACCAAATACAACAATCAAAGCATTCCTCTGGAATGATATGGGAACAATGATTCCTCTCACCGGTGTATATCCAATCGAAAGAAAGTAATTATATAAATCTTTCAAATCTCCCAACCTGTAACGGGTTGGGAGATTTTTTGTTTTTCAAAACTATTGCTAAATATAAACATTTGATGTAAAATATATAATAAGAATAATAATTATTGGAGGTGTGAAATGATTGTAATCAAAAAAAGAAAAATTTCATCTTTCAGATTGATTCTTATCTCTTTTGTAACTGTGATTTTTTTGGGAGCATTTCTGCTTATGCTTCCCATTTCAAGTGAATCGGGACAATGGACAGGATTTCTCGATGCATTATTTACTGCCACTTCCTCGGCTTGTGTTACGGGACTTGTTGTGGTAGATACCGCAACTCACTGGTCTTATTTCGGTGAAGCGGTTCTTGTTGTCCTCATACAGATAGGCGGACTTGGAGTTCTGACTGTTGCTATGATGGCTGCAGTTATTTCAGGAAGAAAAATCAGCCTTTTCAGACGGACTGCTCTTCAGGAGTCTTTGGGCGCTCATGCAGTGGGAGGTATACTGAAACTTGCACTGTCTATATTCAGAGTAACCTTTACAGTTGAGATTATAGGTGCACTTGTGATGATGCCCGTATTTGTTTCTGACTTCGGATTAAAAGGTGTATGGATGTCTGTATTTCATTCCATATCTGCTTTTTGCAATGCAGGATTTGATCTCATGGGGGATGTGGGAGAATTTTCTTCTCTTGCATATTATTCTTCAGATGTACTCATTAACTGTGTAATTATGTTTCTTATTATTTCGGGTGGAATAGGATTTCTTACCTGGGATGATATGATTGAGCATAAATTCAGATTCAAAAAATACCGTCTTCAGAGCAAAGTGATAATTGTCACATCTCTTGTTCTTACAGTGCTTCCGGCAGTATATTTTTTCTTTGCAGAGTTTGGACATATGGAAATTAAAGAAAGGATTCTCAGTTCTCTTTTTCAGGCAGTTACCCCGAGAACTGCAGGATTTGGAATGTGTGATATGTCGCTGATTTCTCCTGTTGGGCTTACCATTACCGTTATGCTTATGCTTATAGGCGGTTCTCCCGGTTCTACTGCAGGCGGTATGAAAACAACAACTGTTGCGGTACTTGTTTTTTCAATGTTTTCTGTTTTTTCAAAGAAAGAACACACCGAATGTTTCGGACGAAGAATAGATGACAGTATAGTGAGAAATGGGGCGGCAATACTTCTGATGTATATATTCCTCTTTATTATAAGCGGTCTTGTGATATCGGCTGTGGAGTCAGTTCCTCTTATGCATGCTTTTTTTGAAACTTCATCTGCAGTAGGAACAGTAGGTGTGTCACTGGGAATTACTCCATCTCTTTCGGCTTTGTCAAAAGTCATTCTTATGGGACTTATGTTCTTTGGAAGAGTCGGTCCTCTCACGGTTATTTTTGCCGCAAGTACAAGGATTAATCAAAACTTATCAAGATATCCTGCAGAAAAAATAACTGTAGGATAAAAGAAATTCGGAGGTTAATTATGAAATCTATATTGCTTATAGGTCTTGGAAGATTTGGAAGACATATTGCCATTCGTCTGAATGAACTTGGTCACGATGTAATGGCGGTAGACAGAAATGAATCAAGGATAAATGATATTCTTCCTTATGTGACAGGTGCGCAGATAGGAGATACATCAAGTGAGGCTTTTCTTAAGTCGCTGGGAGTAGAGAACTATGATGTGTGTATTGTTGCCATAGGTAAGGACTTTCAGAGTTCTCTGGAAACAACATCATATCTTCATGAAATGGGTGCAAAAATGGTTGTTTCCCGTGCAGAAACCGATGTTCAGGAAAAGTTCCTTTTAAGAAACGGTGCCAATGAGGTGATTTATCCCGAAAAGCAGGTGGCATACTGGAGTGCAATTCGTTACAGTTCAGACCATATTCTTGATTATGTGGAGATAGATGACGAAAGCGGTATATTTGAAGTGACCATCCCCGATGAATGGATAGGCAAGTCTGTAGCGGAACTTGATTTGCGCAAAAGATTCAATATAAATATTATCGGATTCAAAAGAAATGAAAAGAAAAACTACACAGTTTCACCGGACAAGACTATGCGCACTGATGAAACAATGCTTGTAATAGGAAATCATAAAGAAATTCAGAAGTGTTTTCATATATAAAAAACACCCCGTGATCCTTCGGCTTAGCCGGAATGATCACGGGGAATTTTTATTATTTTATCCGAAAGGGTTTTATTCTTCCTGAGGCATATCTTCAGATTCTTCATCAACTATAAATACTCTGCCGTATTTTCTCAAGTCAAAAAACACCATCATATGAAATATTCCTTTAAAAACTGCAAACAGGACATTATATATGTCATCTTTCAAAAACAGATACATACTGAGTGCATAGACAAAGTTCAACGCCGAAACAAAAAATGATATACTGCTTATTACACTGTATCCGCGTGGGACAGTTTCGTTATTGTTAATCCTTGCAGATGTGGTACTCAGAAGTCTTATCAGTGATATATGGTACATAAGATTTGACATAAGGTATGTAACCCACAGTACTGTACTTGTTGAAATAAGCATAACTGATGGGTTTTTTGCAGTCTGTGAAAGAAGAGTCACAAGATACAGAGAAAGATTTCCGTCTGCCAGATACAATATCGGTTTTGAAATATCTTCTTTTCCCATTATGACTGCCGTCACTGTCAGAATACCGAAAGCAGTTATAAGCAGAAGTTTCAAAAGATTTATAAATGCATACAGTCTGATGGGGACAAATGCCGAATGCGGTGATCTGTCAAGATATATCATCCACAAAGCGGGGACAATTAGCCCGAATGCAGTCAGTCCGTATATTATACTGACTATTGAAACAAAAATATCAGATGTACTGAAATGCAAAATCTCATTGAGTATATTTATTCCGTAATAAATCAGACCTGAGATTACAAGCAACAAAAAGGAAACACCTTTTATGTGTTCGAAAAAGTCCTCTCTGAATGGTTTCTGCAGTGCAGCCGGTATATTTGTCTGTTTTTGTACAGATGTACCTTCAGATGATTCTTCCTTTGCTTCAGCCATTTCTCCGCATTCAGGACAGAATGTGGAATTGTCATCGAATTTTATTCCGCATTTTCTGCAAAACATAATCTTTCTCCTCAAAAAATTAAAGCAAGTGTTCTCTCATATATTCATCAGACATTGATGAAAGATACTTAGGTGCAACATCAAATACTGTCTTACAACCGCACATTCCTTCTTTGTTCATTTTGTATGCCGCTCTTGCATAGCATACCAGTACACTTGAAGTGAATTCAGGGTTGGAGTCAAGTTTAAGACTGTACTCGATAATGTGAGTATTTTCCCGGTTGACACCGGTCTGTCCGCATCTTATTACAAATCCGCCATGGGGGATACCCATATGCTTTTCTCTCAGTTCTTCCATAGAAATGAAGTTTACTGTTGTATCATAATCTGCAAAATAGTTTGGCATTGTTTTTATTTCTTTTTCGATTCTGTCTTTGTCGGCGCCTTCTTCCACTACCACAAAGCACTCTCTTGTGTGTTTTTCTCTTGTGGAAAGTTCAGGATTTTCGCCGTTTCTTACTTTTTTGAGTGCATCCTCCACAGGAATGGTATACTGTCTTGCATCAAGTACGCCTTCGATTCTTCTTATAGCATCGGAGTGTCCTTGGCTTACGCCCTTACCCCAGAATGTATAATCTGAGCCTTCCGGCAGAATAGCGTTTCCGTAAAGACGGTTAAGAGAAAACATTCCCGGATCCCAACCAACAGAAATAAGAGCGATTTTTCCTCCGTTTCTGGATGATTTATCTACATTTGCAAAATGTTCAGGAATCTTTGCATGAGTATCAAAACTGTCAACTACATTGAAATATTCACCAAGATACGGTGTCTGTTCGGGCAAATCTGTTGCACTGCCGCCGCAGATGATAACCACATCAATATTATCTTTATGATCGAGAATGTCATTTATGGAATAAGCCTTTGTATCAGAAAAAACTGTTGTAAGGTCTTGCGGGTTTCTTCTTGTAAACACACCGTAAAGTTCCATATCGGGATTCTGATGGATGGCACACTCCACACCTTTTCCTAAGTTACCGTATCCGGCAATAGCGATTTTTATTTTCATATATTACAACTCCTTATAATTATATCCAAAAGTTATTTTATCACAAAAAAACATCTTTTTGCAACCGCTTTTTAGGTAAAATACATATTTTTAACCTTGTTATACAAAAAAAATTGTGATAGAATATGTGTATGTTACGGAAGGAGACAAAATATGATATTAAATAAAGCAACCAAGAAACAAATAACAGATAATATTTATAAATTATATCTTGATGCTTTTCCTGAAGTTGAGAGAAAGCCCTTTGACACAATGGTCAAAAAAATGGAAGAAGGGAAACTTGAGTTTGTAGCCATAGAAGATGATAACGGTGAATTTGTCGGATTCGGAATAAGTATCCTTTATGACAGATATGCTCTTCTTGACTATTTTGCAATAGAAGAGTCAATGAGGGGAATGGGATACGGCAGACAGGCTCTTATGTGCTTTAAGGAAAGATATTCTGACAAACTCTTTCTTCTGGAAATCGAAAGCACATTTGATAAATCCGATAATGCAGAAGACAGACTGAGAAGGAAGCACTTTTATTTAAGTTGCGGTATGGTCTGTATGCCTTATATAGTAAATTTCCTCGGCACTCTTATGGAAGTTCTTACCTTTGGTGAAAACATAACTTATGAGGAGCATAAAAGTATTTATTCAAATTCCTTTGAAGGAGATATAGCAAAGAGAATAAGTTTTGACCGTTATCTTAAGTAAATGTAAATTTTATTATTTTTCAAATGTTCTTTCTATCCAGTCTGCTGATAATTCTGCCCACTGTCTTACTTCCTTGAGATTTTCCGGAATATGATCTCCTATACCGACTCCGTGATGACCTTTGGGGAATATGTGCATTTCGCAGGATACTCCGTTATCCTTTAATTTGTTTGCGAAATACAATGCATTTTTTACATTGACTACCTGATCTTCAAAGGTATGCCATATAAAGCATGGCGGTGTATCGGGAGTTACCTTGTTTTCCAGGCAGAAATCATTTTTTGATTCCTCATATTTGTCACCAAGAAGACATTTTCCAGAGCCTTTGTGTCCGAATTCTTCATTCACATTGATTACGGCGTAGCAAAGAATACCGCCGTTTGGCTTTGCACTCATTTTGTCAATTTCGTCACCGATAACAGTACACACATCATCCTTTGTAAGTGTCATCGCACAAAGATGACCGCCGGCAGAAAAGCCGAGAGTGATGATTTTGTCAGGATCTACATTCCATTTTTTTGCATTATATCTTACAATTTTGATTGCTCTTTGTGCATCAATGAGCGGTGCGGGATATGTGTTTGGATTTACTCTGTACTCCACTACAAAAGCATGGTAACCTATGGAATGATAAAACTCCGCTATAGGATCTGCTTCGTGACGGGCTCTGGTTGAGTATCCGCCGCCCGGATATATTATAACTGCAGGCAGAGGTTTGTCTGTTTCTCTGAGATACGCAGTCATTTCGTTTGGTGTTTCTGCTCCTTCATTGAAATAAGGAATATCATTTTCCCATAATTTGATTTTCATAATGTCATATCCTTTCTTTTACTGATATTTCACCTGATGAAATTTCTGATATTTCATTTCCTGTTTGTATCAGAATGTTGAAGTTATCATCAATGCCCATACATACACCTTCGCCTGCAATTTCGTCACAACGGATGATATTTACGGGTTTGTTCAGGAGTATATTTTTTTTGCGGTAAATATCAAGATGAGGGTTTTCGGAAATGTTTTTATAATATTCAAAAAAACTCTTTATCACCTCTTCTGTGATACTTTCCTTCACATTGTTATCATCATTTTCCAGAAGGTATCCTGCGATGTTTTTTATATCATCGGGAAAGGGGATATCAGGTTTTGAAATATTTATACCTATTCCAAGTATGGCATATTCAAGTGCGGGGGAATCTTTTTTGAAGCATCCTTCGCAAAGTATGCCGCATACCTTTTTTCCCTGTACATACACATCATTTACCCATTTGATACCGGTTTTTTTATCTGTGATTTTTTCTATTGTCTGTGATACTGCCACTGCCGCGGCGGTAGTGATAAGAAGGGTATCTTGAATATTTCCTTCAGGCTTAAGTATAATGCTCATATATATTCCGCTGCCAACGGGAGAGTAGAAACTTCTCCCAAGTCTTCCTCTGCCCATTGTCTGTCTGTCCGCTATTACAACAGTACCTTCAGGATAACCGTCTTTTGCGAGGTTTTTGGCATAGGTATTTGTAGAGTCTGTTTCTTTAAGGTGTATTATGTTTATTTTAGGGTTTATAAATTCCATTATATCCAACCTTGATTATTCTGCCACATCTTCATACGAAGGCATAGCATTGATGGCGCCGCGTCTTTGTATGCAATATGCGGCAACTTTGTTTGCAAAGTCTGCATATTCCTTTGCTTTTTCCAAAGTGATATCCTTAGGAGTAAGACCGTCTTTTGTCATCTTGAACAAAAATCCACCCATAAATGAATCACCTGCTCCGGTAGTATCAACCACCTTTTCGCAAGGAGCAGGAAGGGATTTGATCATACCGTCCTTTGTGACGATAAGTGCACCTTCTTTGCCGAGAGTTACGATTACTGTGCTTATACCTTTTGTAAGAAGATGTTTTGCCGCATCTTCAGGAGAAGAGTATGGGGTGAGAAGATTGGTTTCTTCATCAGAAATCTTGATTATATCCACTTTGTCGAGGATTTCCTGCATACCTTTTTTTGCTCTTTCTTCATCTCCCCAGAGCATTGCACGGTAGTTGGGATCATAGGATACTGTGATGTTTTCTTTTCTTGCAGTATCTATTGCATAAAGAGTAGCGGATTTTGCCGGTTCATCTGTAAGTGACAGAGAGCCAATGTGCAAAACATCGCTGTTTCTGATAATATCTGTATTTACTTCATCGGGAGAAAGTTGTGTATCTGCACCGGGTTTTCTTGCAAATGAAAAACTTCTTTCCCCGTCTTTGAGTGAAACAAATGCAAGTGTAGTAAAGTAGTTTTCGTCAGAAATAAGACCGTCAGTGTTGATGGAATGTTCCATAAGAGTTTCTCTTAAGAAATCTCCGTGCATATCCTTGCCGATTTTACCTAAGAATGCCGCATTTCCGCCAAGAGAGGATATTGCAGCAAGAACATTTGCAGGTGCTCCGCCGGGGTTTTGTTCAAATACATTCATTCCGTTTTCTGATTTGCCGATTGTTGTAAAATCAATCAGGATTTCTCCAAGTGCGCATACATTGTAGTTTTTCATATTAATCCGCCTTTCGCTTTATTATTTTTTGCCAAGTTTAAGAGTCTTTTTGTAAGATGCTTCCACTGCTTCTATTACAGAAGAGCGGAATCCGTTGTTTTCCAGTTTTTTTACACCTTCAATGGTGCTTCCGCCGGGAGAACATACATTATCTTTGAGAAGTCCCGGGTGTTTGCCTGATTTTTCCAGGAGTTCTGCCGCGCCGGATAATGTGCGGGCAGCATAGAGAAGCGCCTTATCTCTTGGAAGACCTGAGAGAACACCGCCGTCAGATAACGCCTCTATAAACATATAGCAGAATGCAGGTCCGCAACCGGAAACTGCACTTGCGGCATCGATGAGTTTTTCGTCAATTTTGTCCACAAGACCTGCATTTTTCATACATTGGTTGAACAACTCTTCCTGAGCCTCACTCACACGCTCATTCGGAGTATAGAGTATCACTCCTTTATTTACTTCCACAGGTGTATTTGGCATAATTCTTATAATAGGGTGTTTTTTGCCCATCATCTGTTCAATTGATTCTATACTTACACCTGCCGCCATTGACACAATCATAAATTCGTCGTTTCTGTCATTCAATATGGGGGCGATTTCTTCAATCATACCTTTGAGCATCTGCGGTTTCACACCAAAGAATATTACATTGGCTTCTGTTGCCACTTCAATATTGTCAGATACTTTGCCACCGGTAATGTCTGCAAGTTCCTGTGCTTTATCAATGAATTTATCTGCAAAAAGCATATCGCTTATTCCTGTGAAACTGATTGCTTTTATTATAGCACCTGCCATATTACCTGTTCCTATAAAACCGAATTTTGACATTTCTGCTCCTTCTTTCTATCGTATATTACCGTTACCTTTTATAATATATTTATACGTTGTAAGTTCCTTAAGTCCCATTGGCCCTCTGGCGTGAAGTTTCTGTGTGGATATTCCCATTTCACAACCCAGACCAAACTCTCCACCGTCTGTGAAACGGGTGGATGCATTTACATATACACTGGAGGAATCCACCAGACGTGTAAACTTTCTTGATGATACAGAATCCTGAGTAATGATTGCTTCTGAATGTGATGTGGAATGTGTATTTATGTGTTCTATAGCGGAATCCACACCGTCAACCACTTTTACTGCAAGGATATAGTCGAGAAATTCTGTGTTGAAATCTTCTTCGTCAGCCATTCTGCCGCCGATAATCTTTGCTGCTTTTTCACAAAGCCTGAGTTCTACCGGGTTAAGGCCTTTCTCTATTCTTTTGTCCACAAGAGCGGTCTTTATCATCGGAAGTAATTTTTCTGCGATTTCTTTATCTATCAGAAGCACTTCAGCCGCATTGCACACTGAAGGGCGGGATGTTTTTGCATTTTCTATGATTTTTACCGCCATATCGGTATCTGCCGTTTTTTCCACATATATATGGCATATGCCTGTACCGGTGTGGATGCAGGGAACAGTTGCATTTTTTACACATGCATTGATAAGACCTGCACCGCCCCTTGGGATAAGGATATCAATGTATCCGTTTGCCTCCATCATTTCGTTGGCACTTTCTCTGGAGGTGTCCTGAATAAGGTTGATTACATCTTCATCTATACCTGCTTCCCTGAGACCTTCCTTCATTGCATTTACAATTGCATTTGAGGATTCAAATGCTTCCTTGCCGCCTCTTAATACACAGGCGTTTCCGCTCATCACACAAAGTGCCGCCGCATCGGATGTTACATTAGGACGGGATTCGTAGATGATGCCTACCACACCCATAGGTACACTGACTTTCCTTATAAGAAGTCCGTCTTCTCTGAGTGTTTCGTCAAGGACTTTTCCCACCGGATCGGGAAGGTTTGATACATTTATAATCCCTTCCGCCATAGCGTGGATTCTCTCTTTTGTAAGCCTTAATCTGTCTATCATAACTTCGGATATAGTATCTTTTGCCTTTTCTATATCCAGGGCATTTTTTTCAAGTATCTTGTCTGTATTTTTTATCAGAGCATCTGCCATAGATATGAGTGCTTCCTTTTTTTTATCACCGGTAAGGGTTATCATATTTACAGATGCTTTTTTTGCCTTAAGAAGTATTTCGCTTGTTGAAATCATATTATCACCTTCAGTTTTGTTTCTTGATAAATTTTGTTCCTACATTTTTTCCGTCAAGGATATTGTAGAGAATATCAGGATTGTCACCTGAACATATAATCATATCACATCCGCTTGATGTGGCAATTTCTGCGGCTTTGATTTTGGTTATCATACCCCCTGAGCCAAGACGGGAACCGGGAGTGCCGGCAATTGAACGTATGTAGTCATCGATTTCTTCTACAACCGGGATAAGAGTTGCAGTTTTGTCCTTTCTCGGATCAGATGTATACAGTCCGGAAATGTCCGAAAGTATAACAAGAAGGTCTGCACCTATGCTTTCTGCCACGATTGCCGCAAGAGTGTCATTGTCGCCGATTTCAAGTTCATCTGTAGAAACTGTATCGTTTTCGTTGATGATAGGCAGAACATCCAGTTCAAGCAATCTGAATATGGTGTTTTTGAAGTTGGTATGGCTTTTTTCATTTGTAACATCATAATTTGTGAGAAGAATCTGTGAAACAGTATGGTTGTATTCCGAAAAAAGTTTGTCATATGTATACATAAGTTCACATTGACCTACCGATGCCGCCGCCTGACGGGTGGCGATATCAGTTGGTTTTTCTTTCAGATTGAGTTTGCCTGCTCCCATACCTATAGCACCTGATGATACCAGTATTACTTCGTGTCCTGAGTTTTTTATATCGCTCAATACCTTACATAATTCTTCCACACGGCGGATATTAAGTCTGCCGGTTGAATGTGCAAGGGTACTTGTACCTACTTTTATAACTGTTCTCATATGTATAACCTCCCGAATATAAAAGGAAATCTGTAATTTCAAAAAAATAAACCTTTCCTAATTAATATACACCAAAAAGAAAACATAGTCAAATATTTAATTGCAAAACAGAGTCATTTCTGCTAAAATATTTCATTGGAAGGGGGGAGCGTATTGAAAGTATATGTACCTGATTACTATAAAGACTTTGAATGTATCAAGGATAAGTGTAAGCATTCCTGTTGCATAGGATGGGAAATAGATATAGATAAGGATACTCTTTCGTATTACAAAAAGGTCAGAGGTGATTTCGGCAAACGGCTCAGTGAGAATATCTCTGACGGAGATAATCCCCATTTTTTGCTCAAAAAAGGAGACAGGTGTCCGTTTTTAAATCACTCGGGACTCTGTGATATATATATAAATCTCGGCAGAGAGCATCTCTGTGAAATATGCTCCAATCATCCAAGGTTTGTAAATGTTTTTTCTCACAGAGAAGAGTGGGGACTTGGGATGTGTTGCGAAGCGGCGGCACATATAATACTCAACAGAACCTCACCCGTACATATGGTATGTGACGAGGAAGACAACAGGGCAGAAGAAATCATTTCAGTCAGACAGGATATCCTTGGTATCCTTCAGGACAGAACAAAAACGGTGGAAGAAAGATTTGAGAATCTTTTTGAGAAATATGATGTGGATTTTCCGGAGTATGGCTTTGATTACTGGAGAGATGTTTTTTTGAATCTTGAGATACTTGATCACAGGTGGACAGAGATTCTTAATATGGATACAGTCCGGGACTATGAAGTGATAAAGAGCGAAGAATACCAGTTGAGTTTTGAACAACTGGCGGTATATTTTGTGTTAAGATATATAAACAAAGAGAATGAAGATAACCTCAGAGGATGGATATCATTTTGTTATCTTGGGGTGTATATGACAGAACAGTTGTTTTTGAGAATGGAAAATAAAGATAAGGAAACATTTGAGGATTTGTGCAGGATGTATTCATCTGAGATAGAGTATTCACTTGATAATGTGGATGAGATAATGTTTGAACTTGCGTAATAAAAGGGTGCTGAATTTATGATAAATCAGCACCCTAACATATTTATCATAACACAATATATTCCGGTTTGTAAATAAAAATTTTTTATTTTTTATAAAATTCTCTTTTTTATACAAAAATCTTTATTTATTTTTTGGCAAAATGTCAATTGTAAATGGTACTTTTCTGTGTTATATTAAAGATACAGAAAGGAAGGTACAGTCCAATGAAAAATTAAAACGGATACTTTAAAATGAAATAAGTCCTGAAGGGAAAAGACAGGTGGAAAGGAAACAGAGGGGCCGTAGATGAAGATAAGAGAAACGGCAAAAACACGACGGTGTTACGTATAATATAGATGTTGAGAGAGGATTAAAGGTATATATAAATTCCCTGAAAGACAAAAATTCATAATTAAAGTTCACCACATTCGCCTTTTGAAAAAAGCGTGACAAAACCGGGCAGTTCTCGCTTAGAGAAAAAAGAGTAAAAAAGAAAAGCGTTTTGAGAGACGAAAAAATTCAAAGGGTAGACAAGGAAAGAGAGGTTAACCATATGATGTTAGATATCAAGAGTGAACAGAAGTGACCTCCGATTACAGTGTAAAGAAATTGTAGTCGGAGGTCACTTCTCTTTTGTCTCTTATTAATTATTTGGTTTTCTTTTAAGCAGTCCGTAAACAAAGATACCCACAAAGGGAAATACCATTGCACAGAGCATTCCCAGTTTCATTCCTGCCTGATCGGGAGAAAAACCGAATTTGGCGGCAATGTTTATGATATGTTCATTTGAAATTGCGAAGTCGGTAACAACACCTACAAGTTGAGGTCCTACCGATGCGCCAAGGTCACCTGCAGCCGCCATCATGGCAAATATAAATACTCCTCCCTGAGGAAATCTGTCAGATGCGATAACAAGGTTTCCCGGCCATAGCATAGATGTGGTAATCCCCGTAAATGCACAGGCTGCAAGGCCAAGCAGAGGGTATGGTGACAGTGCGCATATTAAGTAACACAGTGTTGAAGATATAATACATACAAATACCACATTTTCAATATTTTTTCCGTATTTTGCATAGAGAGTACGGCCAAGTCCGAGCATTACCGCAAACCCTGCAACACCCAGTATATCACCTGCGGTTTTTGGGATATTCAATGCCTGTTCAAGATATCCCGAACTCCATTGAGCCATAGTGCATTCGGAACAACCGCCGATAAACATAGCAATTATACTGAGCCACAAGGCTTTGTTTTTTAATAGATTAACCGCTCCCGAAGTCCTTTCGGGAGTTTTCATTTTTGGTATGTCACATCCAAAAAACAACATGGCGCTTGACAGTGGGATAATTGTGAGCAAAAGAGGGAGATAATGCCAGTTTTTGCTTTTTAATACAAGCAAAAACAATGTACTCAATATTATTACAAGTACCACACCCCAGGCATAAACAGAATGAAGTTTGCTCATTTCTCTGTCGGGATCGTCAGATGGGATTGCTGCTATAACCGGACTTATAAGTACCTCGGCAAGACCGCTTGCAGATGAAAAAATTACCGTTCCCGCAACAAGTCCCGCATATGCATACTGTGGGAATATCATCGGGATAAATGCATATATAATAAATCCGATTATTGATATATAAGGAATGGATCTGATGGACTTTTCTATATTGAATTTATGTGAAAAGAACGAGAATATCAGATCCACGATAAGTTGAGTTACAAAGTTTATAAGTACAAGTAATCCTAACAGGGTATATGAGATTCCGTATAATGTGCGGAATGTAAGAAACAGAATCGGGGACAGATTTCCCACCGCCGCCATAGTGACATTCACACTGTAGCAGGCATATTTGAGTCTTTTTGTATTTTTCATATGTGATTCTCCAAATAATTATTCTATGAGAGTATAACATTATTTTTGAGTAAGTGCAAGATATTTTATATTTTTAAAATATGTATAAAAAACAAAAAATGGAATATACTTTAAATAAATCTATAAATTTCAAAAAATACTTGACATTTAGCATTCGTTGTGTTAATATAATCAAGTGCAATAAATCTAAGCCGGAGTGGCGGAACTGGCAGACGCCCGGGACTTAAAATCCCGTGGGAAGAAATTCCCGTACCGGTTCGATTCCGGTCTCCGGCACCAGTTATTGCCAAAACTTAATACTGTATCGCGGGGTGGAGCAGTCTGGTAGCTCGTCGGGCTCATAACCCGAAGGTCGTTGGTTCAAATCCGGCCCCCGCAACCAAAATAAAAAATCCTGTCGAAAGATAGGATTTTTTGTTTTGTATTATTCATTTTTCATTATTCAATATTCATTATTCATTAAGTCCGACAGGATTTTTTAATGAATAATGAATGATGAAACCGCTACGCTGATGAATAATTAATAATTATGGAAGTTTTGCTAACGCAAAACATTTATTATTTTAAATTTCCAAATTTATAATTGTCATCCAAACTTGTTTGGATTTCATCGTGAGTGAAACGAACGATTTCATATATTGAAATATTTTTAAAGTCGTGTTAAAATGAAGTCGGCATAATAAATCTGTATGATAATACTGAAGATATTGCAATGGAGGTGTAGTAATTGAACATCAACGAAAGTGTAAATTTAAGATGTATGTGTGAAGATATTTTATTTGAGTGCTTTCTTGATAAGGGGTTTTTCAGTCCTGCGTTAATGCAATTTGAACCGCATCTTCATGCACAATATGAAATCCATATTGTAGAAAAAGGAGAATATATTTTAGAGGAATTACACAAAGAAAAAAGAAATGTACTTAAAGAGGGAATGATTGCTGTTATACCACCCAATTGCTATCATAATACTTTTTTTGAAAATGAAGAAACATACGAAAGAATAAATGTTTCCAGATATGTATTGAGGATAGATTTCAGCAAAGCAAAAAACGCTATATGTAATATTGCTTTGCATGAAAAATTTAAAGATATTATGGTGAATTCCTGCAGAGATGTTTTTATATTTGATTCTGTGGAAGCAACGGATGCGGCAAGATGTCTTTATAATGAATTGCGAAAAACGGACAGTTTGAGCCAGATAAAAGTAAATGCATATCTCAAACTATGTATGACAGATATAATATATGACCTGATGAAATCTTTATACAAATCTGATACTTCTCCTGTTTCTAAAAGGAACAATGAATCGTCCAGAAAAAATGAAATAGAGAGATTTATTGAAGAAAATTATGATAAATCAGATTTGCGTGCAGAAATGCTTGAAAAACATCTTAATCTGAGTAAACGACATACTATCAGAATAATGAACGAGTATTACGGGATGCCGTTTAATAAATTTTTAATCAATTTCAGATTGGCTCGTGCAGAAAAATTTTTGCTTCGCACTAATATGACTATTGAAAAAATTTCCGAGATAGTGGGATATGAATCTGTAACAGGATTTTTTATCGCTTTTAAGAAGAGATATGGCATGTCGCCATCAGATTTCAGAAAACTCAACAATTAACAAAACTAAAAGAGCACTTCTTTTTGATGTGTTCTTTTTATATGTAAATACATTTAATGAAACCCATAACAATTTTGCCATATCAAACTTAAAATAGGCTATTTAATTTATTAATTTGATTGGATTATTTTGTTATGATAAAGATGAAACATATTATAAAATGTGATACAGGAGATGTCTATATGTTTAAACCAGGCGATATAATAAAAAAAGAAGTTTCTGCAGAAGTTGTAGGAGAATATGATGTTGTAGTCTGCGGCGGCGGTACGGCAGGTTGTACGGCGGCTATTGCAGCAGCCAGATGCGGTGCGAAGGTTGTGTTGCTTGAAGCATCACCATTTCTGGGCGGTATGCTTACCGAAGGAAATGCCGGACTTACCAATTATGTTTATCACGGAAAAGATGCCGACACACAAACAGTTGTCACTGAAAGATTGAGAGAAAATCCAACTTCTGCCCAGATTGTCGGCGGAATTCCACTGGAATTTGCGGAGAGACTTATTAAACGCAATATGGCTTTAGGTACTCAAAAGACAGCCGGCACTTATGTGTATACTGATTGCCAGGAGTTTAAGATTTTGTTATTTGAGATGATGATGGAGGCAGGGGTTGAAGTGGTTTTGCATTCATCTGTATGTGATGTGGTTATGGAAGATAACTACATCCGTGGCGTTGTCACACAGACTAAACTGGGCAGAAAAGTATATCTCGGTAAACAAATTATAGATTCTACCGGTGACGGGGATGTGGCGACATACGCTGGTGTTCCCTTTGTTTTGGGAGTAAGTGAGGAAGATGCCGTATATAAGCAGGGACTTATGGATATAGGCGATCAGCAAGCCATGGGGGTGATGTTCAGAATCGGCGGAGTTGATTTTGACAAATATATTGAATATATAAAAGAGCATCCTGAAGAATATAAATCAACAAGAGCCGGACAAATGACTCTTGAAGAATTTGTCAAATCTTACAATAATGGTGAAATGATTAATTCGCTTGGATTTATGGGTACAAGGTGGTTTCAGATTTATAATTATCCTCGAAAAGGAATAATGGTAGGTTGTATATCTATGCCCGATGCCAATCCAAACGGTGCAGGTGATTATATAAAAAGAAACGGGCTTGATGTAAAAGATGTTACAATAACCGAATATGAAGTTATGGTCAGAGCAAGAAATTTGGTAGAAGGAATAAGAGCGTATGTGCCGGGATTTGAAAACGCCTTTGTTATAGACACCCCAAGAGCAGGAATAAGAGAAACAAGACATATCTCAGGTGAGTACAAACTGAATATTGCAGATATATTAAACGGGGTTAAATTTGAAGATGCTATTGGTATGGGAAGTCACCCTATTGATGTTAACCCTGTGCCGAGCGAGGTTAAGAATATGGTTAAGCCGGAGGAGTGGGCTTTTTATATTCCATACAGATGTATGATTCCAAAAAATGTAGACAATCTCCTTGTTGCCGGTCGTTGTGCATCGGCAACACGCGAGGCGTATGGTTGTATAAGACCTACTGCACAGTGTATGGTGTTGGGAGAAGCGGCAGGAACTGCTGCAGCCATTTTGTGCAAAGACAATGTGTCGGACACAAGAAATATTGATATAACAAAATTGAGAACTGTATTGAAGGATAATGGTGTAGTTCTTTGATGATTGTGAGGAAAAATATGAAAAAATTTATGATCAGATGTGATATCGAGGGAGTATCAGGGGTTGTGAGTTATGAACAGGCTGAACCGGGCAAAAGCGAGTTTGAATTTGGCAAACGGATGTTTATGTCAGACCTTAAAGCATTAATAGATGGGCTCAATGACGGGGGAGCAGATGAAATATGGATATATGATGAGCACTATTACGGAAGAAATATCGACCTGGATAATCTTAACGATAATGTGTTTTGTATTTGCGGTAAACCTCCGTATTTAAGTGATTGGGCAGGGGGACTTGATGAAACCTTCAGCGGTTTGATCCTTCTGGGATTTCATTCAAAAAGAGGTACTCAAAATGCACTTTTAAATCATACATACGAACCTGATATCGCAAACATTACAATAAACGGTGTTTCAGTAGGCGAAATAGGTATGGAAACTGCAATTGCAGGTGTATATAATGTTCCCCTTGTTATGATTACGGGGGATAGTGAGGGGATAAATGAAGCAAAAAAACTTGCGGATAATGTTGTGGGTGTTTCTGTAAAGGAGTCACTGTCGGAGTATGGTGCGTTATGTTATCCTGTGAATGTTACTAAAAAAATGATATATAATGCGGCAAAAAAAGTTGCTGAAGGTATTCCTGAAGTAAAACCGTATAATGTTGGCAGAGCAAAAGTGGAATTTAGCCTCAAACCTGGAAAATATACAGATATTTATAAAAGTCTCTATCCTGTGGAAAATAATATATCTGTAATAGAAGGCGAAACTGTACTTGATGCTTATGCACAATATTGGAACAGAAAACTTATATGTCAGAAACAGATGGGGGATTAATATGCAGGATATAAAAAAGTATGCAAAAATCGGACTAGTGCATCATTTGTTGTACCCTGAATGTACAAAGGACAGAGATTATCATATTAATACTCTTTCTGATTTTGTTTTGAGAGAGGATATTGAGGCACTTGATTGTTGTATTCCTTACGGAGAACCCTACAGAAACAGCGGTATAATACCGAAAGTAAGGGATTGCGGCAAAGATGTGGCTTATGCTCTCCATCTCTTTCCTGCGAGAAAAATCTCTCTTTCAAGTCTTGATATTCAGGAACAGGAAATATCAAAAATTGTTATAAAAGACCAGATAGATGTGGCGGCAAAAATAGGTGCAAATGGATTTGTATTTGTGTCAGGTGCTGATGTTCCCTACAACAGAGACGATGCCCGCAAAGCATTTAAGGAGTTTTGCATATGGTTTTGTGCAGAACTTAAAAAACATAATATGGAAGCATTACTCGAACCTTTTGACAGAACTATAGACAAAAAGTTTTTGTATGGACCTGTTGTTGATTGTGTCAGACTGATGGATGACTTGCATCAGGAGGGGATAACCAATATCGGTATTGAACTTGATATGGCACATCTTCCCCTTATGTTTGAGGATTTTGAAAGTTCCATAGAAAGGTGTGCACCATATCTTAAGAGGGTTCATCTTGGCAACTGTGTACTCAAAGATAAGAAGCATCCCTTTTATGGTGATATGCATCCTCCGATTGGACTGGAAGGTGGGGAGATTGATACACCTGAACTGAAAATAATATTAAAAAAACTTCTTGAAGTGGGATATCTTGACAACAAAGACAGAAAACCGCTTATTCTGGAAATGCAACCATTCCCGGGAAAAACAGTTGAATATACAATAGAAGAATCATTCAGAAGGCTGAACGATGCCTGGAATATGATATAATTTCGTCAATGACAACAATATGGTCGAAATAATCCTCCAACTATGTTATCACCGCTGTTATTATGAATATTATTTTGCCAAAAGATATGGAAGTGTCATATGGTAAATAAAAAGTACGAGGATGCAAAAACATTTTGGCTCTTTGTCAATAGTTGGGGTCAAAATTGAATAATGGAATTTTTTGTGGCGGTTGCGATTTTTAGGCAACCGCCTTTCCAATATTAGATTTTTTGTAGTTAAACATATGTAATATTCTTT
>JAZSJF010000036.1:0-3290 GCA_045534195.1 Clostridia bacterium
ATTGCAGTGAAAACATTGGGAATTGCAACATAAGTATCTGTACCTTTGTATTTTACAAGAGTAGTGCCAAGAGTTACAAGGTCAGAGGGATAGTTTTCTAACCAAGGAGTATTCTTGAATGCATTTTTGCCGATTTCAACACTGTATACACCGTTACCTGCAACCACATCAACAAGTGATGAACATCCTTCAAATGCACTTTCACCGATTTTTTCAATCTCTCTTTCAAAATATACAACTCTGATATTTTTGTTATTTTTGAAAGCACCGTCTGCAATAACAGAGCAGTTATAGGGAATAGTGATAACTTCATCCTTACCCTTATAGCTTACAAGTGTTGACCCGCTGATAACATAATCCTGTTTGTGATCTTCAAACCAATCTTCTGTATCAAACTTATCATCATTTTCAGCCTTTTTGACTTTAATGTCAACATCACCGCTGAAAGCCTTATTGTCTATATAAGTCAGCGTCACGGGAATCATCAGACCTTTAAGTCCTTGTGTATCGACAAAAGCATCTTCTGCAATACCTGTAACAAGGTGTCCGTCAATTTTTTCAGGAATATCAACATATCCGTCTGACGGCACAAAACCGTTAAAAGAAATGATGTGAACAGCTGTTTCACTCTCATCAGTGTAACAATATCCGAAAGTATCATCCTGTGCAAATGCAGTTACTGACACGACACCAAAAATCATCAAAACCGAAAGAATAAATGAAACTATTCTTTTTGTTATTTTCATAAAAGTGCCTCCTTTATATTTTCTCTGTCCGGATTATAAAGAAATTATATCCGATTAAATCTGTTCTGTCAACAAGAAAGATTATACGCCTGAATATGCTGCAAACCCACCGTCAACGGGAAGAATTACACCTGTGATAAATCCTGAGTAATTTTCATCCGCAAGGAAAAGAAGTGAACCTGTAAGATCTTCTGTTGTGCCGAATCTTCCGAGAGGTGTATGACCTATAATTTTTTCACTTCTCGGAGAAAGAGAACCGTCTTCATTATAAAGAAGAGCTTTATTCTGGTTTGTTGAAAAGAAGCCGGGTGCAATTGCATTGACTCTGATTCCCACATCTGAAAAATGAACAGCCATAAACTGTGTAAAGTTTGAAACTGCTGCTTTTGCTGCAGGATATGCAGGAATTTTTGTAAGAGGACGGAATGCATTCATCGATGAAATATTAATGATAGTTGCGTTCTTCTTCCCTATCATATCAATTGCAAAAGCCTGTGTTGTAAGAAGAGTACCGAGGAAATTGAGATTGAAAACAAATTCAATACCTTTAGGATCAAGATCAAAGAAAGTTTTAACATCTTCAGCTTTTTCAGCTATATCAGAAAGTTCAAGCTTTTCCTTTGATGTTGTTCCCTTGGGATTATTTCCGCCTGCACCGTTTATGAGAATATCACAAGTGCCGAGTTTTTCATTAATTTCAGATCTTGCAGCCTCAAGGCTTTCCTTCTCAAGAACATTACAAGCAACTGCAATTGCAGTGCCGCCTGTTGCAACGATTTCATCAGCAACTGCCTGTGCTGAATCTTTGTTGAGGTCAAGAACAGCAACCTTTACTCCCTGTGAAGCAAGATCCTTTGCAAAACCTGAACAAAGAACACCGCCGCCGCCTGTTACAACTGCAACTCTGCCGTTTAAGTTAATATGATTGAACATAATTTATCATCCCTTTAAATGTACTTTGTAAATTATTGAATCACTATATTGCTTTTTCCGAAAATCTGTTTCTGAACATATTGTGCAGAATACGGATAGTCAACTATCCACATCCATGAGGAGCCTGCATAATCATCTCTTGCACTTTCGGGTGGTGCTTCCATGGAATAAACCTGGAAATTATACCATTTTCCGAGAATTGCATTTGTTCCCAGAGAAAGTATTTTTGTTGACGGACAGTCGGTATAAACATATTCACCAAGAGTCTGTACGACATTGTTAAGATCACTCAGACTCAGAGTCCGTGCTTTCTTTATGATTGCATTAATAACTTTTCTTTGATTCTGTGTTCTTTGAATGTCACCGGTAGTATAGATCTTTCTTAATCTTGCAAAAACAAGAGCCTGTTCACCGTTAAGAAGTACATTTTCACCAAAGGGAACCTGATATTTATCAGAACCTGTTGTGTCAATAGTGTGTTTTATTGTGAATGCTTCTTCTTCCGTAACATCAAGATTTATTCCGCCGATTGTATCAATTATTTTTTCAAATGCATCAAAATCAACAGCAACAAAGTAATCAACTTTTATTTTATAGTTGTTCTCTATCGCATTCATAAGGCAGTCTGCACCGCCATATGCATAAGCAGAGTTGAGCTTTGAATAATAACCGTTTCCGTCAGAATCTTCAAAATAAGTATAACTGTCACGCAGGAAAGAACAAAGAGTTATTTTTCCTTCTTTTTTATTTACAGAAGCGAGCATCATAACATCGCTGTTACCCTTCATTTTTTCTTCCGATGAAGCATCTATGCCCACAATAAGAATGTTAAGAACATTTTTTGACTTCATATGGGCTCCGCCGTTTGAATACCAGCTGTAAAGTGATCCCTTTATGTCAGATTTATCACGGACTGCAGTTATAATTTGATAATTTTCTTCACCGTCAACATCTTCTTCTTTGATATCTTCCAGTAAAATACTGTTATCATCCTCTTCTTTTACATTTTCTGTTTCAATGAAATTAATTCCGATTGAATTCATATATAAAAGAACACCGACAACTGCGAAAAAAACAAGTGAAAGAAGTATGGAAGAAATTGAAATAATAACTTTTTTTAATACTTTTCCTTTTTTCTTCTGAGGAATTCTTACAACCTCACTTACATCAAGTCTTCTCTCCATATCTTTATCCCCCGAACAATGATTTATTCTTCAGAATTTTCCTGCGGGCTGTTTTCAGTTTCCTCTGCTTCTTCATCAGAATGTTCGATATTTGTCAGAGTGACTACTCTTTCGCCATCTTTGACCTTCATAACTCTTACACCCTTTGAAGGTCTTGCAAATACACTTATACTGTCTGCAGGAATACGGATAATAACACCGTCTGAAGAAATAATGATGATATCTTCATCGTCATTTACAACTCTGAGAGCGGCGACTTCGCCATAGGTTTCAGTACGGTAGTTTATAAGACCTAAACCGCCTCTTGACTGAACTCTGTAATCAGAGCCGAGACTGCGACTGCCGTAGCCTGCCTCATTGACAGTAAGAATACAGCTTTCGTCATTGATAATATCCATGCCGATAACTTCATCGCCGTCTTTAAGGC
>JAZSJF010000201.1:0-7122 GCA_045534195.1 Clostridia bacterium
ATGACTCTTGCGGAAATGGCACATTATGGTGTTATCGGCTCTATCACTCCTTCCACCAACCCTTCAGAAACTGTTATCTGCAACTCTATAGGTATGATTGCAGGGGGAAACGGTGTAGTATTTAATCCTCACCCCGGTGCAAAAGAAACTGCAAACTATGCAGTGGACCTTGTTAACAGAGCAATCCTTGAAGCAGGCGGACCGGAAAATCTGGTTGTATCCGTTAAGAATCCTACCAAGGAGTCATCAGACGAAATGATGAATTCACCTATTGTAAGAATGCTTGTTGCAACAGGTGGTCCGGGGGTTGTTAAGGCTCTCCTTTCATCAGGCAAGAAGGCTATCGGTGCAGGCGCAGGAAACCCACCTGTAATTGTTGACGATACAGCAAATGTAGAGAAAGCAGCTAAGGATATTGTGGCAGGTGCAAGTTTTGACAACAATCTTCCTTGTATCGCTGAGAAGGAATGTTTCGTATACAGAAATGTTGCTGACAGACTTATTTCCACAATGCAGTCAAACGGTGCATATCTTATCAAAGGTGCAGAAATTGACAAACTCCGTGACCTTTGTCTTGTTAACAAAAACGGTAAATATGACATAAACAAAAAATGGGTTGGAAAAGATGCAAAACTTTTCTTGCAGGCAATCGGTATCAATGTAAATGAAGATATCAGACTTATAATCTGTGAAACAAATGCAGATCATCCTTTTGTTCAGGTAGAAATGATGATGCCAATCCTTGCGGTTGTTCGTGTTGACTCAATTGACGAAGCAATTGAACTTGCAGTTCAGGCAGAACACGGATGCCGTCACAGTGCTCATATTCATTCAAAGAATGTTGACCATCTTACAAGATTTGCAAGAGCAGTTGAAACAACAATTTTTGTTAAGAATGCTCCTTCTTATGCAGGTATCGGTGCAGGCGGCGAAGGATACACAACATTTACTATCGCAGGTCCTACAGGTGAAGGACTTACAGCGGCACATTCATTTACAAGACAGAGAAGATGTGTTCTTGTTGACGGATTACACATTGTGTGATAGGAGAGAATATAGATGAAAGCATTAGGTTTAATCGAAGTATACGGCTTTACAACAGCACTATATGCGGCAGATCTTATGGCAAAGGCTGCAGATGTAAAGGTTATTGCATTTGACAGAAACAGACCTTTCAATCCCGGTTTTCCGGTGCCCCTTATTATGGTGGCAAAAATTGAAGGCTCAGTTTCAGGTGTAAGAAGTGCTATAGAAACTGCAAAGGAGTATGCAGAGTCAAAGGGCAGATACATTGTATCTCACGTTATTGCCCGTCCTGAAGACAGCAGTGAAAAAATGGCTTTCTTAAATGATATAAACAGAGATAAATTCAACAAAAATATGCCAAAGACCATGAAGGATGTGGATGCATCATCCATTAATTTTTCAGGTGCGATTGGTATCATTGAAGTGGAAGGCTATGTGTGTGCAGTGGAAACTCTTGATTCAATGCTCAAAGCCGCAGAAGTAAGACTTGTACATACAGAAGAAAGACTTGGCGGACGTCTTGTTACACTTGTGGTTACAGGTGAGGTTTCCGCGGTAAAGGCAGCAGTTGAGGCAGGTAAAGCGAATGCAGGTAAGTTCGGTAAGGTTTACGGTGATGAAATTATCGCAAGACCGCACAATGAACTTCTGAAATTCTTTGACCTTGAAGCAATCGGCAAATAATGAAAAGAGGCGAATGCTATGTATGATATAGAAACAGTTGAGAAGGTAGTTTCTCAGATATTGAAAGAGTACAACCGTGACAAAAACGAAGAAATAAAAATCGGTGTTTCCCAAAGACATATTCATCTTTCCAGAGAGGATCTTGACATTCTTTTCGGTAAGGGATACGAACTTACCAAGAAAAAGACTCTTATGGGCAGAGAATATGCTGCAGAAGAATGTGTTACTCTTGTGGGACCATCATTGAAAGCAATAGAAAAAGTAAGAGTTCTCGGACCTGTGAGAAAGAACACTCAGGTGGAGATTTCCAGAACAGATACATTTATTCTTAAAGTAAGCCCACCTGTAAGACCGTCAGGAAATATCGAAGGCTCAGAAAAACTTGTTGTAGTAGGACCTAAAGGCAGTATTTATCTTAAGGAAGGCGTTATTATCGCAAACAGACACATCCACCTTACTCCCGAATATGCCGAAAGACACGGCATAAAAGACGGTGACTATGTAGATGTGGAAGTGGAAGGAATCAAGCCTACCAGATTTTATGAAGTGCAGGTAAGAGTCAGAGATGACTTTAATGTAGAAATGCATATTGATACAGATGATGCCAACTCGGCACAACTTAAAAACGGAGATTTTGTCCGTATTGTCAAAAAGAGTGAATAAGTTTATTCTGCAAGAGAAAATGGAAACGAAAAAAGGAGAAACAAACTATGTTTGCGCTTGAAAGACAGAAAAAAATTCTTGAACTTCTGAGAGATGAAGGTGCTGTCTGGGTAAGTAAATTAAGTCAGGAACTTGATGTTACTGAAGAAACCGTAAGAAGAGACCTTGAAAAACTTGAAAAACAGGAACTTCTCTTAAGAACTCACGGCGGTGCTATTCCCATTGATGAGAGTAATCACGAAATGAGTCTTGAAAAAAGAAAAAATCTCAATGTGGATTCCAAGATGAAACTTGCCAAAGAAGCAGTTAAATATATTTCATCGGGCGATACGATTTTTCTCGATGCATCTACTACTACTTTTTATATGGCAAAAGAAATCAAAAATATGAAAGGTATTACTGTGGTAACAAACTCAATACGAGTTGTAAATGAACTTGCAGGAGTGCCTGATCTGAGGGTAATCGGAGTAGGGGGATTTGTCAGCAACAATCAGTCATTTGTGGGAAACATTGCTCAGAGAGCCATTACTGAAAACTTCTTTGCAAATAAGATTTTCTTTTCATCAAGAGGAATCACAGAGAATGCAGGTATACTGGAAAGCAATGAACAGGAATGCGGTATCAAGCAATGTATGATAAAGAATTCTGATGTGAAATATTATATTTGTGATAAATCAAAAATCGGAAGAATAGGCTTTGCCAAACTTTCTGAGTTTGACGGGATAGATTATTTTATCACAGAAAAAGGCCTTGACAAGAATTTTGATGCAATATTCAGAGAAGCAAAAGTTAAAGTAATTGAGGTATAAAACAAATCCGGAACTGTAGAGATTACGGTTCCGGATTTTTATTTTTATTACATCCGTTTTATGTATTGAAATATACTTTAATATATATTATAATGATTTCATCAAAGATGAAATCAGCGATATAAATTCCTGACGGAATTTGCGATATATCCTTGCGGATGCGATATACCTAAAGGTGCGATATGTCCCTTCGGGACGAGATTAAGGAATTTATATTATATCGCAACAGAGCAAAGCGGAGTTATATCGCATTTGTGAAACAAATATATCGCACGAACGAAGTGAGTATATCGCAGAAAGAGGTTATAATGAACGATAAAACCATTAAAGAATTAGCAGTCGAGTTAACCGTTGAAATAACTGCGGTCTGTGATAATATAAAAGGCAGAGCGGTATTTACAAATCAACTTCTGCGTTCTTGTTCTTCGATAGGTGCAAATTCTCATGAAGCAAAATATGCACAGAGTAAGGCGGATTTTATAAACAAATTAGAAATTGCACTTAAAGAATGTTTTGAAACAGAATACTGGTTAGAGATTTTATTCAAGGTTAATGCGATAGATAAGACAACATACGATAATTTGAACAACAAATGCGGTACAATCCGCAGAATGCTTATAGCATCTGTTACTACTGCAAAGAAGAAATAAGTTGATAAATCTGCGTGAGGTGGTTAAGTGGCAAAATTTGAGTTTTTAAATAAAAATTTATTTCATCAGTATGCAAATAAAATTTTTGAAATTCTTGCATATAATATGAGTGTCATTGCACCTACCGAAACCAGTAGAGATGAAGATTTTAGGTTGTGGTACCATTACATTAGTGAAAGTATTAAAAAAGACAACAGAAAAATTATTCTTATTCTTGAAAATGAAACTAATCATATGATTGGCTATTTTCAATATTCCACAACTGTTGATGCTTTTATGATGGAAGAAATTCAAATTCGTAATGAGTATCAAAGTAAAGATAATATTTTTAGAGATTTATATGGCTATGTTTTAAAAAATATTAGCAATGATTTGTTGTATGTCGAAGCATATGCAAATAAACTGAATCATAAATCCATAGGCATTCTTGGCAAGCTTGGATTAAAAGTAGTCGGTGAGAATAAAAGTGGGAAAAGTTTTCACTTTAAAGGTAGCTTTGAAGATTTGACAGCTTGGCATCTAAATCGTACACGAATTCTATAATAATAAAATCAGTTTATCCGGAGGTAAAATATATGAATAAACTAAATGGTCTTAAACCCCAAAAGGTTTTTGAATACTTTGAAAAAATTTCATCCATCCCCCGTGGTTCGGGAGATACGAAAAAGATAAGCGAGTTTTGTGTTGAATTTGCAAAGGAGCACAATCTTGAATATTATCAGGACAGTTCAAATAATGTGATTATATACAAAAATGCTACCAAAGGCTACGAAGATTCACCTGCCGTTATTCTTCAGGGACATCTCGATATGGTGTGTCAGAAAGATGAAGGAGTAAATAAAGATTTCGAAAAAGACGGTCTTGATATTTACATTGACGGTGATTTTATTAAGGCAAAAGGCACAACTCTTGGTGCGGATAACGGAATTGCCGTGGCGTATGCACTTGCTGTTCTTGATTCAGATGAACTTCAGCATCCGAAACTCGAAGCGGTATTTACCACTGATGAAGAAATAGGTATGTTGGGTGCTATTGACCTTGATATGTCCAGACTCTCAGGCAGACGAATGATAAATATGGATATGGAAGGTGAAGAAACCATAACCATTTCCTGTGCCGGCGGAAGTGATTTTGCGGTGAACATTCCTTTGGAGAGAAAGAAAGTCAGAAAAGAAGCGATTTCTGTTGCCGTAAGAGGTCTTAAGGGCGGACATTCAGGTGTTGAGATAAACAGCGGAAGAGTAAATGCCAATGTGCTTATGGCAAGAATACTTCAAAAAGTAAAAGATTATGAAGGATTTTGTCTGGAAGATTATTCAGGCGGCGATAAAGGAAATGCAATTCCTCTTCTTTGTAAGTCTGTCTTTGTTGCAGATGATATAAAAAAAGCATATGAATGTCTTACTTCTTATGCACAGATAATAAAGGAAGAAATATCTTCCCGTGAGCCTGATTTTACATTTGAAATCAATATTCTTGACAATGACGAAAGAATGGTCATTGCCGAAGAACTCAGCAGAAAACTTGTATACATTGTTCTTTGTGCTCCAAACGGTGTGGTTGATATGAGCAGAGAAATTGACAACCTTGTGGAAACTTCTCTCAATCTGGGTATACTCAAAACAGAAAATGATAACATAACCATTCTTCATACACTTAGAAGCAACAAAAAAAGCGCTATGAAGTTTATGGAGGATAAATTGAGGACATATTACGAGTGTGTTGATTGTCAGATCACAACAGGTGGACATTATCCACCCTGGGAGTTCAATTCCCGTTCGGTTATGCAGGGACTTTACTGTGAAACTGCAAAAGATATTCTCGGCTTCACACCTGAGCGTATGGCGATTCACGCAGGTCTTGAGTGCGGTGTTTTTTCATCTGCACTTGAAGGTCTTGACTGTATAAGTATAGGCCCTGATATGTATGATATACACACTACAAGCGAAAGGCTTAATATCCACTCTGCAAAAAGAATGTATGAAGTGGTTTGTGAAGTACTGAAAAAGTGCAAATAATTGTATTTTTTGTTGCAATTTAAATGTTTTTATGATAAAATTATTTGGTATTGCGAAAAATACAAATCACATTATACACGCCCGAAAGGGCAGATTGGAGAAAAAATGGATAACAAAAATGAATTCAAGCCTTATGTTCCGGCAGATAAAATCACACCGGAAATAACACTTACATCCATTGTTATGGGGATACTTCTCGCAGTGGTTTTCGGTGCGGCAAATGCTTACCTGGGCTTAAGAGTAGGTATGACAGTGTCTGCATCTATTCCTGCAGCAGTTATCGCTATGGGTGTTATCCGTGTTCTTATGCGTAAGAACTCTATACTTGAAAGTAATATTGTACAGACAGTAGGCTCTGCAGGTGAATCACTTGCCGCAGGTGCTATATTTACTCTTCCCGCACTTTTTTTGTGGGCGGCAGAAGGCAAAATGGACAAGCCGGGAATTATATCAATCACATTGATTGCTCTTCTTGGCGGTTTGCTTGGTGTATTCTTTATGGTTCCGTTGAGAAATGCACTTATTGTCAAAGAACACGGCATTCTTCCTTATCCGGAAGGAACTGCATGTGCAGAAGTTCTTCTTGCAGGTGAAAAAGGCGGCGCAAATGCTTCTACAGTATTTGCGGGAATGGGATTTGCCGCATTGTTTAAGTTTATCATCGACGGATTTAAACTTGTATCGGGAGAAATTTCTTTCCGTGTAAAAGGCTTTGCCGGAGAAATCGGTACACAGATATATCCTGCAGTAATGAGTGTGGGTTATATCTGCGGTGCAAGAATTTCTTCATATATGTTTGCCGGCGGTGTATTGAGTTGGCTGGTTATCATTCCTCTTATTGTACTTTTTGGTGAAAGTATCGTTCTTTATCCGGGTACAGTATCAATCGGGGAAATGTTTGCTTCAGGCGGTGCAAGTGCTATCTGGAGTTCATATATCAGATATATTGGTGCAGGTGCTCTTGCAGCAGGCGGTATCATCAGTCTTATAAAATCACTTCCTCTTATAGTAACTACATTCTCAGGTGCTATGAAGAGTATGTCAGGCGGACAGATCAAGTCAGATGAACGTACTGCAAAAGATATGAATTTCAAAGTTGTATTGGCTGCAATTGTTGTTCTTACACTTCTTGTATGGCTTGTGCCTGCAATTCCGGTATCACTTCTCGGTGCGGTTATCGTTGTTGTGTTTGGTTTCTTCTTTGCAACAGTATCATCCAGAATGGTTGGTCTTGTAGGAAGCAGTAACAATCCTGTTTCCGGTATGGCAATC
>JAZSJF010000377.1:0-4801 GCA_045534195.1 Clostridia bacterium
ACGCTAAATTACTTCGTAGCTAAATTGACCTTTGGTCAGCTAAAAGGCGAATTTAATTTAGCTGTTTCGTAAGAAATAATTTAGCTATCGAACAGAGTGAGATAATTTAGCTTTGAACTTTAGTTCAAAATTTAGCTAAAAGAGCGTCATCTAAATTGTTCACTGATTTTATAATTATAAAAATATTTAAACTTGGAGGGTAACAAATGATTACAGATAAGGAACTGAAACTTCTTACCGAACTGTCCAAACTCGGTATTCCTGAAGATAAATATTCAGAATATATCGAAGATATGGATGCAATTATATCCCTTATGGATACTATTGCCGATGCAGATTGCGAATACACTCAGAAAGATATGTCAAGAGCAATTTCTTTTTCTGCACTAAGACAGGATAGTGTTGTCGAATATGAAAATATGGATGAGATTATAAAAAATTCACCTAAGGAAAAAGAGAATCAGTTTGTTGTTCCTAAAGTGGTAGACTGACAGAAAGGAGAATACACTTATGAATACAATTAAAGAATTATCAAAAAAACTTGCATCAAAAGAAATCTCCTCAGTTGAACTCACAAAGGAGTATCTTGATAACATCAAAAAATATGACGGCGAAATCAATGCATATATTACAGTATGTGAAGATGAAGCGATTGAAATGGCAAAAAAAGCCGACGAAATCATTGCAAAAGGAGAAGCAACTCCTCTTACAGGAATTCCTCTTGCAATCAAGGATAATATCAGCACAAAGGGGATAAGAACCACTTGCGCATCAAAGATGCTTGAAGATTTTGTTCCTGTATATGATGCTACATCTGTTGTCAAACTCAAAAATGACGGAGCAGTTATACTCGGTAAGACAAATATGGATGAATTTGCTATGGGTTCAACTACCAAGACATCTTATTTCGGACCTTGCAAAAATCCTGTGGATACAACGAAAGTTCCGGGAGGATCATCAGGTGGTAGCGCAGCGGCTGTCAAGGCTCAGATGTGTGTTGCTTCACTTGGTTCAGACACAGGCGGATCCATCAGACAACCATCTGCTTTTTGCGGTGTAACAGGCATCAAACCAACATACGGCACTGTTTCCCGTTACGGTCTTGTAGCATTCGGAAGTTCTCTTGATCAAATTGGCCCGATTGCTAATTCGGCATACGATTGCGGTCTTATCCTCAATTCCATTGCAGGTTTTGATAAACACGACTACACTTCGAAAGAATCCGGTATAACAGATTTTAATTCTATGGTTGGTCAAAGCATAAAAGGAACAAAGATTGGTATACCTAAAGAATACTTTGCAGACGGCATTGACGACGAAGTTAAATCTGCAGTTATGAAAGCAGCAGAATTCTACAAAGAAAACGGCGCAGAACTTATTGAAGTTTCTTTGCCTTCACTAAAATATGCAGTAAGTGCATACTACCTTCTTGCTTGCGCTGAAGCAAGTTCAAACCTTGCCCGTTTTGACGGTGTAAGATACGGATACAGAAATTCTGATGCAAAATCATATGATGAACTTATCAAAAAGACAAGATACGAAGGATTTGGTAAGGAAGTTCAGAGAAGAATTCTTCTTGGTACTTATGCACTCTCAAGCGGTTATTATGACGCTTATTACAAAAAGGCACTCGCTGTACGTCAGCAATTTATAAAAGATCACAACGAAATCTTTTCGAAATGCGATTGTATGATTACTCCGACTGTTCCGTCACCTGCATATGGTCTTGATGCCAACATTGATGATTCAGTTAAACTTTATCTTGCGGATATCTGTACTGTAAGCGCAAATATTGCCGGACTCCCAAGTATGAGCACAACCTGCGGTTATACAGATGATAAACTTCCGATAGGATTTTCGATTACCGCTGATAAATTCAATGATGCAAGGGTAATTCAACTTGTAGATGCATTTGAGAACAGTTTTATCGGTTAAGGAGGAGAGTAATATGGAAAACAAATTTGATACTGTCATCGGACTCGAAATACATGCAGAATTGTCTACAGATACAAAAATGTACTGTTCTTGCTCTGCATCATTCGGTTCAGATGTAAATACACATATATGTCCGGTTTGTACTTCACAGCCCGGTGCACTTCCGGTTGTAAATTACAAAGCAGTTGAATACGCTGTAAGAGCAGGTCTTGCATTCAATTGCGAAATCAATCGTTACACACGTTTTGACAGAAAAAACTATTTTTATCCCGATTTGCCCAAAGCATATCAGATATCTCAACTTGATTTGCCTTTGTGTATAAATGGTAAAGTAACCTTATCCACCGGAACAGAAGTAAGAATTCATCAGATTCATATGGAAGAAGATGCGGGTAAACTTACTCACGACGATTATAACGACCTTAGTCTTGCCGACTACAACAGATGTTCTGTTCCGCTTATCGAAATCGTAACAGAGCCGGATATCAAATCGGGCGAAGAGGCTGCAGAATTTGTAGAAAAAATCGGACTTTATCTTAAGTATCTCGGTGTTTGTGATGCTAAGATGCAGGAAGGTTCAATCCGCGCCGATGTAAACATTTCACTTAAAGAAAAAGGTTCATCAAAACTTGGTGAAAGAGCGGAAATCAAGAATCTTAATTCTATGAAAGCCATGATGCGTGCCATAGAATATGAAGAAAAACGCCAGGCAAGAATTATTGAAGAAGGCGGAAGAGTTGATCAGGAAACAAGAAGATTTGATGACGCTACCGGTGAAACAAAGCAAATGCGTTCCAAAGAGAATGCCAACGACTACAGATATTTCCCTGAACCTGATATACTTGCAATTACATTTACCGAAGAAGATATCGAAAACATCAGAAAACATATTCCTGTTCTCCCTGATGAAAGAGTAAGAATTTATACAGAAGAATTCGGACTTTCTTATGACGATGCAAAAATCATTTCTAATGAAAAATTCACTGCAGACTTCTATGATGAAGCAGTTAAAGCATATCCCGAATACAAAAATATCGCAAATATGTTTCTGACTGAAATAATGAGAAGAATCAATGAAACTCATGCAGAAGAAATAACTATTAATCCCGTTGATTTTGCTGAACTTATAAAAATGATTGATGATAAAAAAGTCAACAGAAACGACGGCAAAACAATTATCCGCATTATGTTTGAAGAAGGTGGAAAGCCTATGGATATTGCAGAGAAAAACGGATTTATTGTAAAAGAAGATTCAGGTGCAATCGAAGGCTTTATAACTCAACTTCTTGATTCAAAACCGGATTTGCTTGAACAGTATTTCAACGGAAAAACAAATATGTTCGGTTTCTTTATGGGGCAGGCTGCAAAAGAACTCAAAGGTAAAGCAACACCTGCATCAATTAAAGCGTGTCTTGAAGAACAAATAGAAAAGAGAAGAAAATAATTCAGATTATTTATCCGGAAAGAAGGGTATGAATGTTTAATGCAACGTTTAAAGGTGGAATTCACCCGAATGATAAAAAGTATATGACACGAGATGAAAAAATTATCCGCATAGAAGCATCAAAAATTATGAGATATCCTCTCTCACAACATATTGGTGCTCCTTGCGAACCGTTAGTTAAAGCAGGGGATAAAGTGCTTGTCGGACAAAAAATCGCCGACTCGAAGGCTTTTGTATCTGCACCTATACACTCATCTGTATCAGGATTTGTCATCGGAATAGAAAAAACTCTCCACCCCAACGGCAACGAGATGGATGCAATCGTGATAGAGAACGATTTTAAATACAAAAAACTGAAACAACCTTCAATTGGTAAGAAATTTCACAGATTATCAAAAGAGGATAAACTTGCCGTTATCCGCGAAGCGGGTATTGTGGGACTCGGCGGGGCTTGTTTCCCCACACATATCAAGATGAATCCGCCTTGTGATATTGATTGTCTTATAGTTAACGGTGCTGAATGTGAACCGTATCTTACCAATGATTTCAGACTTATGCTTGAAAACACTTCAGAAATAATCGAAGGAATCAAGTATATGCTTGATATATTATCCTGCAATAAAGCGTATATTGCCATTGAAGAAAATAAACCTGAAGCAATTAAGGTTATGCAGGAGGCTGTAAGCAAAACAGACAGGATTTCTGTTGTATCTCTCAAGACGAAATATCCTCAGGGCAGTGAAAAGCATCTTATCTATGCCGTAACCGGAAAAGAAGTCCCTTCAGGTGGGCTTCCATCAGATGTAGGTGTAGTTGTGGACAATGTCGATACCTGTATATCTGTATACAAAGCCTGCAAGTTCCGCGAACCACTCACAGAAAGAACAATTACCGTTTCGGGAGAATGTATAGAAAAGCCAACCAACTGTGTTGTGAGAATAGGTACAAGTATAAGTGATATAATTGCCGGCGCAGGAGGAATAAAAGGAGAACCGAAAAAAATTCTTATGGGCGGACCTATGATGGGAATGTGCCTTTATGATACAAATGTGCCTTCTGTCAAAGGAACAAGCGCAGTTCTTCTTCTCAGTGAGAGCGAAATTGGCGCCAGAGAAACAAGTCCGTGTATCAGGTGTGCCAAATGTGTTCAAAAATGCCCGATGCAATTAATGCCTCTTACCCTCAATATGTACGCGATGAAAAAAGATCTTGAGATGTGTGAAAAGTATAACATAATGGATTGTATAGAATGCGGCGTGTGTACATATCTTTGTCAGACGGGACAAAATGTTGTCCAGAACATAAAAGAGGCAAAAAGACTTATAAGAATGCAGAAAGCAAGAAAGTAGGTGTGTTGATATGAGTAACAAATTAATGGTTTCCTATGCTCCTCATATAAGAGATGACGAATCTGTCAGAGAT
>JAZSJF010000374.1:0-4851 GCA_045534195.1 Clostridia bacterium
GAATTTGATGAAATAATAAGCGAATATAAACTACCTGAAAAATTTAGAGAAATGAAACAAAGTAAATAACACAAAACGAACCAAAGCGGTAATTGCTTTGGTTCGCTTTGTATCTACCTTCCGTATTCCTTCCTGAATTTAAGAGGAGTTACGCCGTTAAGACTTTTGAAATTTCTGCAGAAATTGGTTTCATCACTGAATCCGCATTCGCACACTATGTCCTTTATGGGCTTATTTGTGGTGACAAGAAGTCGTTTTGCCACATTCATACGGCAGTTATTGAGAAACTTTATCACAGACACACCTGTGTATTCCTTGAATCTGTGTGACATATATGAGGGAGATACGGAAAATCTCTCTGCGATTGATTCCAGTGTATGAAAAGATGCATATTCCGTTTCGAGAAAATGCCCCACTTTGTTTACCATTGCCGACATATGAGAATCATCTTCAAAAAAACTCTCCGGCATATATCTTGTGAGCATTATGAGAAGTTCCTTTACATACAGGTTTATAATATCGTCGCTCATAATACGGGGATTTTTGTACTCCTTATAAATCTTTTTGAATATATGTTGGAAATCCGACTTTTCTTCCTCTACCTGAATACAGTTTTCAAACCCTACACTTCTGTTGGTGATAACAGAAAATATCGACTCATTTCTTGAAAGAGAATAGATATTTTCGGGAGAAATCCTTATTATATATCTTTCGCAACCTTCCTTTTGTGAAAAAAGAGAATGTTCTTCAAATCGGTTGAATACCGCAACTGTTCCTTCTTTCACAGAGTATTCTTTATTCCCTGCGGTAATTATCGCTTCACCTTTGGCTATATATATCAATTGATGACAATCGTGCCAGTGGTTACTTGCTACTGACGGAAAATCCGAATACAAAGCAGAAATAACACAAGAACTCATACAATCACTCCCTTTTGTTCATTGTATCACTAATATTTCAAAAAAGCAAGAATTACATATTTTCAGGCAATATATACATACAAATTTTCCCATTAAAGTGTTATTATCAAATCAGGATAAACAAACTGATACACCCTGAACATAATGAAAGGAATGATTTTGGTTATGGCAAATGTATATTTTTCAAAAGAGGATTTATTTAAAGACAAAGAAAGTTTAGGTGTAAATATTCCCTACTCACCTGATGCATCAATACTGTCTGAACCCCTTAAGATAAAAGGCAAAACAATCCCCAACCGCCTTGCATGTCAGCCTATGGAAGGTTGTGACGGCACAAGTGACGGAAGACCTGACGAACTTACAATCAGAAGATACGACCGTTTTGCAAAGGGCGGTGCAGGTCTTATATGGTATGAAGCCACTGCCGTAATGAAGGAAGCAAGGGCAAACCCAAGACAACTTTACCTCACAACCGACAACATTTCTTCATTTGAAAAACAGGTCTACGATATAAAAAACACCTGTATGAAAGAAAACGGCTACGAACCCATAATCATTATGCAGGCAACTCACTCGGGAAGATATTCAAAGCCCGAAGGTGTACCTGCACCAATCATCGCATACAATAATGCAGTACTTGAAAAAGACAATCCTATAGACAAATCAAGAATCGTAACAGACGAATATCTTGACAGTGTAAAAGAAGCACTTGTTGCTTCATCCGTTCTTGCAAAGAAAGCGGGTTTTGACGGTGTGGATATCAAATGTTGCCACAGATATCTGAATTCCGAACTTCTTTCTGCATATCAGAGAGAAGGCAGATACGGCGGAAGTTTAGAAAACAGAACAAGACTCTTAAGAGAAGCAGTACAAGGTGCAATACAGTCAACAGGCAGTGACTTTATTGTTACATCACGGCTTAATGTATACGACGGATATGTATATCCTTGGGGATTTGGTGTGGACAAATCAGGCTCACTTGAATTTGATGCAACTGAACCAATATGGCTTCTTAAAGAACTTAACAAACTGGGCGTGGAACTTATAGACATTTCTATGGGCAATCCATACTTTAACCCACATACAAACCGCCCCTTTGCACAAGGACCTTACGAAGCACCCGAACATCCTCTCAAAGGTGTGGAAAGAATGCTCAACGGCACAAAACTTCTCAAAGAGAATGTGCCCGATATGAAATTTATCGCATCAGGCGTTACATTCCTGGGTACAACCGCACCTAATGTGTGTGCAGGATACATAAAGGAAAACGGATTTGATATGGCAGGATTCGGAAGAACTATTTTTGCTTATCCTGATTTTGCAAAGGATATCGTAAATAACGGATGTATGGAAAAGGCAAAATGTTGTATCGCTTGTTCCAAATGTACAGTTCTTATGCGTTCAGGCTCAACTCCCGGATGCGTAATCAAAGACAAACTTTATACAGACCTTTTCAGAGAGGTGGTTCTTAACAAATGAAAAATGTAATGATAACTGGATGTGCTTCGGGCATAGGTCTTGCCACCGCAAAGAAATTTATCGAAGAAGGCTACAATGTATGCGGTATGTCCAGAAGAAAAATGGATTCAAAGGACATTATAGATAACGACAGATTTCATTACTTCCCTGGAGATATTTCCCTGTCCGATGACAGAAAAGGCTTTCTTGATTTCGCCTTAAAAACTATGGGTAATATCCACATACTCATCAATGTGGCAGGAGTCGCACCAAAGGAAAGAAACGATATACTCAATATGACAGAAGAAAGTTATGACTATGTAATGGATATAAACACAAAGGGCACTCTCTTTATGACACAGATTGTTGCCAACGAGATGAAAAACAACACTCCCGTAAACGGAATAAGAGGATATATATTGAATACATCTTCCATATCTGCATACACATCTTCCGTAAACCGCGGTGAATACTGTATTTCAAAGGCAGGGGTGTCTATGATAACCACTCTTTTTGCAGACAGACTATCAGAATACGGGATTATGGTAAACGAAACCCGTCCCGGTGTGATAAAGACAGATATGACAAGCACCGTTGAAGAAAAGTATTCAAAACTTATCGAAGAGGGTATCTTCCCTATCAAACGCTGGGGATATGATGAAGACCTGGCAGAAGCGGCATTTACCCTTTGTACGGGGAAACTCCCCTATATGACAGGTCAGGTAGTGAATGTAGATGGGGGATTCCATATAAGAAGACTATAGTTGGGATGTAAAAAAGTCCCAGAACGCAAAAAAGCAACACATATGCAAAGGAAGATAAATTATGAGTACATTCAAAACATACACCCATCAGGCAATAGTTGTGGGAACAGGTGCCGCAGGATTCAGTTCTGCAATCAACTTAAAAAAGAACGGCATTCAGGATGTAGCCATTGTAACAGAAGGTATAAATATGGGCACATCAAGAAATACCGGTTCAGACAAGCAGACATATTATAAACTTTCTCTTTCGGGAGAATCAAAAGACAGTGTAAGACTTATGTGTGAAAACCTCTTTAACGGCGGTTCTGTTGACGGAGATAATGCACTGGTTGAAGCATCACTGTCTGTTCAGGCGTTTATGAATCTCTGTGACCTGGGAGTTCCTTTTCCTCAGAATGCCTACGGGGAATATGTAGGTTACAAAACAGACCACGATCCATATGAGAGAGCCACATCTGCAGGCCCTCTTACATCAAAGTTTATGACAGAGGCACTTGAAAAAAAGGCAAATGAACTTAATATAAAAATATATGACAAATGTCTTTGCACAGAAATAATCACCGATGATGACGGTGTATGCGGTATATGTGCCATAGATAAATGCAGCGGAGAAATTGTGATTTTTAATTCTCCTCACATAATACTTGCAACAGGCGGACCTTCGGGAATATATCAGGACAGTGTATACCCTCTGTCCCACACAGGTTCAACAGGTCTTGCGGTAATGTGCGGAGCAAAACTCCAGAACCTTACCGAATGGCAATACGGTCTTGCATCAGTAAATCCACGATGGAATGTGTCAGGCACATATATGCAGTGTCTGCCAAGATTTGTATCTGTTGACAAGGAAGGAAATGAACACGAATTTCTGTCAGAGTATTTTTCTGATATATATGAGGCTTTGTCAAATGTATTCTTAAAGGGATACCAGTGGCCTTTTGATTCATCAAAGGTGATTAACGGTTCTTCGGTAATAGATATTCTCTGCTACAGAGAAACCGTTATAAAAAACAGAAAAGTATACCTTGACTTTACAAAAAATCCTTTCGGACTTGAGAATATAGAATTCAGCAAACTTTCCGAAGAGTGTTATACATATCTTAAAAATGCGCACTCAACTTTCGGCACACCCATTGAAAGACTTGAAAAAATGAACGCACCTGCCATAGAACTTTATCAGAAAAAAGGTGTGGACATAACAAAAGAATATCTGGAAATTGCCCTTTCTTCCCAGCATTCAAACGGCGGAATCAGTGTAAATTCTTACTGGGAATCAAGTATAAAGGGCCTTTTTGCCGTTGGTGAATGTGCAGGAACCCATGGTGTTGCCCGTCCGGGTGGCTCTGCTCTCAACTCAGGACAGGTAAGCGCTATGAGATGTGCAAGATATATCTCCGTGAAACCGAGAGATATTATGAGTGATACAAAGTTCAAAGCAAAAGCAGAAGAAGTCTATCTTAAGCATCAGAACTTCATACAGAATATCCTTTGCGATACCGATACCGTAACAGAAACGGACAATATGGCAAAGCGTGGCATGAGTGACTGTGCGGCGGCAATAAGAGTGGGAAAGAAACTTCTCAACTTAAAAGAAGAAACAATAAATCTCATAAACAATTTTGAAAAAACAGTCAAAACGGACAAAAAAGAAAAATTATTCAAAGCCTACAAACTCCTTGATATGCTCTACACCCGACTTGCAGTGGTGT
>JAZSJF010000381.1:0-8251 GCA_045534195.1 Clostridia bacterium
GCCATAATATATACCTCCATTAAATAAGCAAATTTATAATATAATCGCAACAATATGTTACCTGATTATTATACGACAATTTTTTAAAGTTGTAAAGACATTTCCATTATAAAAATAAATTTATTTTATATAAACCGGCGACATCTTGTAGTCATCAGGTCCCTCATCGGGATTATCAAGACAATAGGTAGAAAGCGATGTAGCATTTACATCCCATTCAAGCATAATGTTGTCTTCATCAGAAAAATCTGCAAGTTTACTGATAATGGAAAGATTTGATTTATCTTTTATTTCCCTGATGATTTTTCTTCCATCATCATTGAAAGAAAGAAGTCTTATATACGACATATCCGCACTCTGATCAATGTTAAGCATTGCGCATTTTACAATTCGTCTGATTCTGCTTGTTGTATATCGTGAAGTAACCGCTTTTTCTACAAAACTTTCAAGATTCAGAGAATTCTCAAGTGACTTCTTTATCCGTTGGCCAAGTCCGGGTTCAACGCCTTTTATCCTGAGAAAATCATCATCGGAAATATTGGATATAACATAACGGATTATATTAAACATCCGTTCTTCGTTATATATTTTTGTATTTTTCTTTATTTTATACGGAACAAGTGCCTCCGCATCATCAATCTTGTCTTCCAGTATAAGTTTTCTGACAAAAGAAGCAGAAGCAAAACCGTCATCAACCACATCACTGTCATGGTCTGCACCTTTTCTTTTAATGCAGAAAGGTTCGATTGACGAGTTTATGTTTTTTAGTGAACGAATATATGATACACCAAGCATATCGTTTGAATCAAGTTGATAATCCCCCATGCGTTTCAGGCTGAGTGAACAGGAAACGGGATATGATTTCCCCTGATTCATATACTCTCTGACATATGAGTTGTATTCTTCTGAGCATGTTATATCTGCGATGTTTTTTAATAAATCTATATCACCTGATTCCGAACCGAAACAGATGCATTCCACAACACCAAGGCTGTCAAGAAGTTTAACCGCTCCGTAAGAAAACACATCTGCTCCCTGAAGAACATAATACTGCGGAAGTTCGATAACAAGATCTGCGCCGTTTTTTACCGCGTCTGATGCCCTTTTCCATTTGTCAAATATACAAACTTCTCCTCTTTGAGAAACACTTCCGCTCATAACACACACAACTCTGTCTGCTCCGGTTATTTCCTTTGCTTTTTCAATATGAAATTTATGTCCGTTATGAAACGGATTGTATTCACATATAATACCAACTGTTTTCATAAAATACACTCCGGATGCTTAGTTTCTCAAACTGTGTATAGGAGCAGGAATTCTTCCTCCTCTTGAAATGAATTTTTCACTTGACAAAGGGCTTACCTTCATCACAGGTCCGGTTCCCAACAGTCCGCCAAATTCAACAACATCCCCTACCACCTTACCGGGTGCAGGAATTACTCTTACTGCAGTTGTCTTATTGTTTATCATACCTATAGCAGATTCGTCCGCAATAATTGCAGAAATTGTAGAAGCAGGAGTATCCCCCGGTATAACAATCATATCAAGACCAACACTACATACGCAGGTCATTGCCTCAAGTTTTTCAAGTGAAAGAGAGCCCTTTGAAACTGCATCAATCATACCGGCATCTTCACTTACAGGAATAAATGCGCCACTTAGTCCACCTACATAAGATGAAGCAAAGACACCGCCTTTTTTTACTGCATCGTTCAGAAGAGCCAGAGCAGCAGTAGTACCGTGAGCACCGCACTGTTCAAGTCCCATTTCTTCCAGGATATATGCCACACTGTCACCGATAGCAGGTGTAGGAGCAAGTGACAAATCAACTATTCCGTAAGGAACATTGAGTCTTTTTGATGCTTCTTTCGCAACAAGTTGTCCCATTCTTGTAATCTTGAATGCGGTCTTCTTTATTGTTTCAGAAAGTGTTTCAAAATCTCCGTCTTTAACCTTTTCGAGAGCACATTTCACAACTCCGGGTCCACTGACACCTACATTGATTACACACTCTGCCTCGCCAACACCGTGAAATGCGCCTGCCATAAATGGATTGTCTTCAACTGCATTTGCAAATACAACCAACTTTGCGCATCCGAATCCGTCATTATCTTTTGTACATTCTGCAGTTTCTTTTATGATTTCACCCATAAGTTTAACTGCATCCATATTGATACCTGCTTTTGTTGTACCCACATTTACACTTGAACATACAAGATTTGTCTGAGCAAGAGCATGCGGAATGGATTTAATAAGATTAAGTTCAGCAGAAGTAAATCCTTTGTGTACAAGAGCAGAATAACCTCCGATGAAATTTACACCGACAGTCTTTGCCGCTTCATCAAGAGTTTTTGCAACCTTTACAAAATCATCGGATGAAAAATTTCTGCCGAGAAGAGATATCGGAGTAACAGAAATTCTCTTATTGATAATCGGAATACCATACTCTTTTTCAATATCCTCTCCGACTTTAACAAGATCTTTTGCTTTGGTTGTAATCTTTGTATATATATCAGAACAAACCTTGTCCACATCTTCCCCTGAGCAATCAAGTAAAGAAATGCCCATTGTGATAGTTCTTATATCAAGGTTTTCTTTTTCTATCATATGTATGGTTTCAAGAATTTCACCTGTATTTATCATATATATGTCCTCCCGCAAAATCAAATCTTGTGCATTGAATTAAATATGTCTTCGTGCTGCATAGTAACAGAAACACCGAGTTCTTTGCCGCATTCTTCAAGTTTTGATACAAGCACACTGAATTCCTGATTGGCATTCTGAGTATCCACTTTCATAAACATTGCAAATGTATTGTCGAAAAGTGTCTGAGTAATATCAATGATATTTACGTTAAGTTCCTTAAGTGTATTACTTACACCTGCAATAATTCCCACTTTATCATTTCCAAGAACAGTTATAATCGCTTTCATTTTACTTCCTCCTGTTACATTTTATAGTTTCTGTATCTGACCGCTTCATATATCATAAGAGCACCTGCAACAGATGCATTGAGAGATGTAATTTCGCCATACATAGGTATCTTTGTAAGGAAATCACACTTATCCTTTACAAGTTTACTCATTCCGAATCCTTCCGAACCGATTACAATAGCAATATTACCCGAGAAATCCTGGTCATAAATAGTTGTTGTTCCATCCATATCAGAACCGATAACCCAGATATTGTTATCTTTAAGATAATCAATTGTTTTGGCTATATTTGTAACCTTGGCAACGGGAGTAAATTCTGTAGCACCTGCAGATGATTTCTCTGTGACTGCAGTAAGACCCGCTGCTCTGTGCTTGGATATAATCACACCATCCGCTCCCGCAGCATTTGCAGTTCTTATAATAGCACCAAGATTATGCGGATCAGCAATTTCATCTGCAATTACGATGAAATGATTTGTGCCTTTCTCTTTTGCAACATTAAGGATATCATCAACAGTAACATAATCCTTCACCGGTGCAATGGCAATTATTCCCTGATGTGAACCTGATTCGCTCATTTCGTCAAGTTTGATTTTGTCCACATAACTTACAGGAATTTTCATATTTTTTGCAATATTAAGGATTTTTATGAGAGAACCTGCTATCTCCCCTTTTTTCACAAAAATCTTATCTATGGGCCTCTTTGATTTCAGGGCTTCCATAACCGGATTTCTGCCTTCTATCTTTCCCAAATTACTCATTTTATCCTCCAAATGACAAAAAAGGACACTTATATGCAAAGTGCCCTTTCAATCTGTGGTTATTTACCCAATTCAAATTTATCGTGAATAGCATTGACTGCTTTTTCAACATTGGCACTGCTTATAAGAACAGAAACCTTGATTTCGGATGTTGAAATCATATGAATGTTGATACCTGCATCATAAAGAGATTCAAACATCTTAGCAGCAACACCCGGGTTATTTACCATACCTGCGCCTACGATTGACACTTTAGCAACATCCTCGCGGACTTTGAGTTCATCATAACCAAGTGTTTCCTGATTTTCTTCAAGAATTTTCTTAGCAGTATCCAATGAAGATTTCTTCACTGTAAAACTGATATCTTTCTTATTTTCTCTACCGATAGACTGAAGAATAATATCTACATCCACATTGTGCTTAGCCATAAGTGAAAATACTTTAAAAGCCGCACCCGGTTCATCATCAATATTTACAAGAGCGATTCTCGCTACATCCAAGTCATGAGCAACGCCTTTAACTACCATTTTTTCCATCTTTTTACCCTCCTTGACAATTGTACCTTCATGGTCATTCATACTGTTTCTGACACACATTTTTACATTATATTTTCTGGACATTTCAACTGATCTGTTGTGAAGAACACCTGCGCCAAGACTTGCAAGTTCAAGCATTTCATCGAAGGAAACTTCATCCATCTTTTTGGCATCCTTTACAATTCTCGGGTCTGCTGTATATACTCCGTCAACATCAGTGTAGATTTCGCACAAATCAGCATGAAGCGCTGCAGCAAGTGCAACTGCAGAAGTATCAGAACCACCTCTGCCAAGAGTTGTTATATCTTCGTATTTGTTTATTCCCTGGAATCCTGCTACAATAACAATATTGTTGTGATCAAGTTCCTTTTTGATTCTGGAAGCCTCAACCTTTTTGATTCGTGCTTTCGAATACTGGCTGTCTGTTTCCATACCTACCTGCCATCCGGTAAGAGAAACTGCCGGATAACCAAGTTCGTGAATAGCCATTGCAAGAAGTGAAATTGAAATCTGTTCACCTGTTGACAAAAGCATATCCATTTCTCTTTTGGATGGATTTAATGATATTTCTCTTGCTTTTTCGATAAGGTCATCTGTTGTATCACCCTGTGCGGATACAACAACTACAACTGAATTACCATTCTTGTATGTTTCTACAATTCTTTTAGCAACATTGAAAACTCTGTCTCTGTTTGCAACAGAACTTCCGCCATATTTCTGAACAATTAAACTCATATATTCCTCCTGTTTATTAAAGAACCTGAATTACTTTTTTGATTTCTGCATCCAAATCAGATATTGCGCTGAGCAAATCTTTCTTTGCGATTTCTTTTGTAAGAATTCCGATTTCTTCATCTTTGATATCTATAGTTTTTTCTGTAACAGTATTATCTGTAAGATAAGAAATTGCTTTTTCTTTATCTGTGGTTTTGATCACAACGAGGAACTGTGCAAATGTTTCTTCCTCAGGCAATATTTCCAGTTTGCACTTCGGCTTCCAATAAGAAGTGTTATTCTTCAATGGATTTTCGGCAATATCGACGATATCTGCACATACAGCACTTGCAGTTGCAAGTTTACCTGCGCCATGTCCGTAAAACATTGTCTTGCCTACCGCATCTCCTTCAACCATAACGGCATTGTAGACACCGTTTACACCTGAAAGAAGATTGTCATTGGAAACAACCATCGGAGAAACTTTAACAATGCACTTATCGTCATTCACTTTTCTGAAATAACCAATAAGTTTGATAACGGAATCCAGTTCCGATGCATATTCAATATCATCCAATGTAATGTCTGATATACCTTTTGTATATACTTTATTATAATCAATTTTGCCTCCGGTTGCCAATGAACCGAGAATAGAAATCTTTCTTGATGCATCAAATCCCTCAATATCGGCAGTCGGATCTTTTTCGGCATATCCGTTTTCCTGTGCTTCTTTGAGCGCAACATCAAAAGACTTTCCTTTGGAAATCATCTGATTAAGGATGAAGTTAGTAGTGCCGTTAAGGATACCGGCAACTGAAATAATATTATTGGCTGCAAGACATTGCGACATCGGTCTTATCACCGGAATACCGCCGCCAACACTTGCTTCGAAAAAGTACTTAACTCCTTTTTCGCGGGCAATCTGCATCAATTCATCGCCATATGTAGCAACAAGTTCTTTGTTGGATGTGACTACATTCTTCCCTGCTTGGAGGGCTCTTTTTGTGAAATCATAAGCCGGCTTAAGACCGCCCATAACTTCTGCCACAATTGATACTTCATTATCATTGAGAATATCATCAAAGTTTTTTGTAAAAAGTTCTTTTTCCGGATGATCAGGAAAATCTCTGATATCAAGAATGTATTTAACATCAATATCTTTTCCGGTCTTTTCCATTATGGATTTTCTGTTATTTCTCAAAACTTCATATACGCCTGAACCGACTGTACCGAAGCCCATTATTGCTACTTTAACCATAATGTACCTCCTCTTTTGTGTCTTGGATGCAAAAAATAATTGCACATTTTGAAATTATAGCATAGCAATGCACTTTTGTCAACTTTTTTGTATGAATGTTTACATTGATTCACATGAAAAAACAAATACCTGCGCACAAAGCAAACCTAAACAAAAAAGCGTTTCTGTATACTCCGGTCACAAAACGAAAATCCGGATAACAGAAACGCCAAAAATCAATTTATATTAAAATTATTCGGATAGTTTTTCTGCAAATTCATCAACTCAGAAAAAATCCCGTCCCCTGATGCATCTTCAGGCTTATCAAAAGAAAGCACAACATTAACGCTGAGATTAAATTTTTCTCCGATAGCCTTTTCAATAAGGCTCTTACCGTCAAGTTGATTGAGTTTCATAAGATTTTCACTGCTTTCCACACAAACAACTATCCCATCGTCTTTTGTATAAAACTGCGCTCCCATAAGAGCCGTGCATACCTCTATATATCCGTTGGCAAACATCCATCCGGTTATCTCATCCTTGTTGTTTGCAACAGTATCCAAAGAGGAATTCGAAAAATCTTTTTCATCACTCTTATGCAAATCCTCTGCAACAGAACTGCTGTCTGATTGCACCGGTGATTCCTCTGTTGAAAGTTTAACTTCATCCCGGCAAGTTACATCATCGGTTGTCTTAGATGAATTATCGTCATCAACTTTAACTAATGTGAAATTCCCTTCTTGCATATTCTTTTCAATGGTTGCTATTCTTGCAAGAAGCGCTTCCTTTGAGTCAGAGAATCTGGGATCTGTCATTCGCACAAGCGCAAGTTCTGTAAGCGCTTTCACATTTGATGAAAACTTTATATTATTTGCAAGATCATTAGCAATTTCTATACAATGAGACAACTTTTCTAATGTGAATTTATCTGCTACATCTCGGATTTCCTTACTTCTTTTACTGCCAACACCGAGAACTGCTTCAGAATCGGTACACTTTGAAATCATTATATTTCTCAAAGCAACAATCATAGAGGAAGCAAAGTTATCTGTGTTTTTTCCTTCTTTAATAAGTTTATCAAACAATTCCACAACTTCACTTACTTCTTCCTGTGCGATAAGCGAACATAAATTGTATATAATCTTGTCATCAATTGCGCCAACAATGCTTATTACATCATCATAAGTAAGGTTATTGTCCTTAAAAGCAAGACACTGGTCAAGAATACTGAGAGCATCTCTCATAGAACCATTACCGAGATATGATACATAACTTATTGCCTCATCATCGGCAGAAATACCTTCTTTGCCAAGGATAAATCTGATTCGTTGTGATATTTCCTCTTCGCCGATAGTCTTGAAATCAAATCTCTGACATCTTGAAAGAATAGTTGCAGGTACTTTGTGAACTTCTGTTGTTGCAAGAATAAACACTACCCCCTGAGGAGGTTCCTCAAGAGTTTTCAGAAGTGCATTGAATGCACCTGTGGAAAGCATATGCACTTCATCTATGATGTATACTTTGTACTTTGCAACTGTTGATATATACTGAACCTGTTCAATAATCTGGCGTATATTGTCCACACCTGTATTGGAAGCAGCATCCATCTCAACCACATCAAGAATTGTTTCGTCAAGAATACCTTTGCAGATTTCACACTGATTGCACGGGTTTCCATCTGCAGATGCAGTACAGTTGATTGCCCTGGCAAATATCTTTGCACTTGATGTCTTACCCGTACCTCTTGTACCGGTAAAAAGATAAGCATGGGCAGTCTTATTTCCCATTATTTCATTTTTAAGAGTTTTTGTAATATGCTCCTGACCGCACACATCGTCAAAGATAAGCGGTCTCCATTTTCTGTATAATGCTTTATAAGCCATATTGCACCTCTCATTAATTTTTTTCAAAAGAAGCAAAACCATAAGTGATTGAAAATAGAAAAACCTTGTCAAAGAAAGAAAAACACAGTATATACTCTATGTATATTCACAGAAGTTTTACGAACTTCGGCGGAGTTTTTGCATTTTCAAAATATATAAATTAATTATATTCTGTCAACTTCAAGTG
>JAZSJF010000429.1:0-4892 GCA_045534195.1 Clostridia bacterium
ATTTTTAGATTCTGTAAAAGTGAGAGCAAAAGCCGACAAGAAGACTGTTGTTCTCCCTGAGTCAATGGACAGAAGAACATTCGAAGCGGCAGAAACAATTCTTAAGGAAGGCATCTGTAATCTTGTTATTATCGGTACTCCTGAAGAAGTGGAAGCAAACAGTAAGGGACTTGACATTTCAGGTGCTACAATTATCAATCCTTATACATACGAAAAAACAGAAGAATATATCAATCTGTTTGTAGAACTCAGAAAAGCAAAAGGACTTACATATGAAGAAGCAAAAGCACAGGCTCTCGGTGATTATATGTACTATGCTTGTCTTATGGTAAAAGCAGGAGATGCAGACGGTGTTGTATCAGGTGCATGTCACTCTACAGCAAACACCTTAAGACCATCTCTTCAGATTATCAAGACAAAACCGGGTGTTAAACTTGTATCTGCATTCTTCCTTATGGTTGTTCCTGATTGTGAATACGGTGCAAACGGTACATTTATTTTTGCTGATTCAGGTCTTGAACAGAATCCTGATCCCGAAAAACTTGCTGCAATCGCTGCTTGTTCTGCAGAATCATTTGAACTTCTTGCAGAAAAAGAAGCATTTGTTGCAATGCTTTCACACTCAACAATGGGTTCAGCAAAACATGCCGATGTTGACAAGGTTGTAGAAGCAACAAGAATCGTAAAAGAAGCACATCCTGAACTTAATGTAGACGGTGAACTCCAGCTTGATGCTGCTATCGTTCCAAGCGTTGGTTCATCCAAGGCTCCCGGCTCAAAGGTTGCAGGTAAGGCAAATGTTCTTGTATTCCCTGACCTTGATGCAGGAAATATCGGATACAAACTTGTACAGAGACTTGCAAAGGCAGAAGCATACGGCCCGGTAACACAGGGTATCGCAATGCCTATCAATGACCTTTCAAGAGGTTGCAGTGCAGATGATATCGTTGGTGTTGTTGCAATTACCTGTGTTCAGGCACAGAATAACAAATAATAAAGGAGAGAATAAAAATGAAAGTTCTTGTTATAAACGCAGGAAGTTCATCCCTTAAGTATCAGTTTATCGATCTTGAAACAGAGGCAGTTCTTGCAAAAGGTCTTTGCGAAAGAATCGGTATCGACGGAAAACTTACACAGAAAGCAAATGGTGTAGAGTATGTATGTACAGATCCTATGAAGGACCACTCAGATGCTATCAAACTTGTTATTGATGCTCTTACATCCAAAGAACACGGTGTAATTTCTTCTATGGATGAAATTGATGCAGTAGGACACAGAGTTGTTCACGGTGGTGAATTCTTTGCATCATCAGTTATTATTACAGAAGAAGTAAAAGACGCTATCAGAAAGTGTATGGATCTTGCTCCGCTTCACAACGGTCCGAACCTTATCGGTATCGAAGCATGTGAAAAGATTATGCCGAATACACCTCAGGTTGGCGTATTTGATACAGCATTCCATCAGACAATGCCCGAAAAAGCATATATGTATGCTCTTCCATACGATATGTACGAAAAGTACAAAATCAGAAGATACGGTTTCCACGGCACAAGCCACAAGTATGTATCACAGAGAGCGGCTAAGATGCTTGGTAAGGATATCAAGGATCTTAAGATTATCACTTGCCATCTTGGAAACGGTTCTTCCATCGCAGCAGTTGACGGCGGCAAGAGTGTAGACACATCTATGGGCTTCACTCCTCTTCCGGGTGTATGTATGGGTACACGTTGCGGCGATATTGACCCTGCTATTGTTACATTCCTTATGGAAAAAGAAGGTCTTGATATTGCAGGTATCAATGCTCTTATGAACAAAGAATCAGGTGTTTACGGTGTGTCAGGTGTAAGCAGTGACTTCAGAGATCTTCAGGCAGCAAGTGAAGACGGCAACAAGAGAGCACAGATTGCCTGGGATAAGTTCATCTACGATGTAAAGAAATATGTAGGAAGTTATGCAGCAGTAATGGGCGGCGTTGACGCTGTAGTATTTACTGCAGGTATCGGTGAAAATACAATCGGTATCAGACAGGGCGTAGCAGAAGGTCTTGAATTCTTCGGCGTTAAGATTGATGCAGAAAAGAACAAAAATATGCCAAGAGGCGAAGAAACTGTTATCAGTGCAGACGACTCAAAAGCAAAGATTCTTGTTATCCCTACAAACGAAGAACTTATGATTGCGCTTGATACTGCAGAACTTGTTAAATAAGTTGAAAAAAATTCTTGACAAAGGGCATATTAATATGTATAATAGTCTTGTTATGTCGAGGTGAATTATGTTTATTGATATTTCAAAAATCAAAAAATGTGATGGCGCCAGTGTAAAGATTGACTGCGAGATTCAGTTTGAGAGCCTTCAGTTTTTCGGCACTGACATAGCCTTTCTTACTCCGGTTAAGGTAACCGGCAGTATAAAAAATGTAAATAACATATTGTATTTGCACTCAAGTGCCGAATGTATGATTGGTGTTGAGTGTGCAAGATGTCTTGAAAAGATTGAGAAGGAATTCAGGTTCACAGTGGAAGAACAGTTCTCCGATGCTCCGTCAGATGAGGATATTACTCTTCTTGAGGGCGAAGAAATTGATCTTAAATTTGTGACAGAACAGCAATTTTGTGCAGCACTTCCTATCAGTTTTCTGTGTGATGAGGACTGCAAGGGGCTGTGTTTGAAATGTGGACAGAATCTCAACGTCGCATCTTGCGATTGCGAGGATGAGGATATTGATCCACGACTTGCGGTTTTTAAGAATTTCAAGGTATAAACATAGGAGGTGGAAACATGGCAGTTCCAAAGAGAAAAACATCTAAAGCCAGAAGAGATAAAAGAAGAGCAAACTGGAAGTTATCACTCCCGGGCTTGGTAAAATGCCCAAAATGTCAGGAGTTCAAGTTGCCACACAGAGCATGTAAGTCATGTGGTTACTACAAAGATAACGCAGTTATCGACGCTGAATAATTAAATATTTTGGCAATGAGAAGTCCGTCCTTATTGGGGCGGACTTTTTTGTGTGTTTATTTTTGAGAAAACATATATATTTTTAATATATCTTCAATTGACTATCAGGCGTGTTTGTGATAATATATATATTGGTATTATATATAGGTTTAGTGGTGAAATATATGAAAAATTACAAGTATCTTCTGTTCGATGTGGACGGTACAATTATAGAATCAGGTCCCGGAGTGGAAAACTCCTATCAGTATGCTCTGGATACCCTTGGATATAATGTAAAAGTAAATAGAAAAGATATCATAGGCCCTCCCATAAAGCAGTCTATGATGGAGATATACGGACTTTCGGAAGAAGACGCCCAAAGGGGGCTTGAACTTTATCGTGAGAGATATGATTCTATAGGCAAAAAAGACGAAACATTTCTCTATGACGGAATAGAAAATGTCCTTAAAAGGTGCAAGGAAAAGGGGTATATTGTTGCAACCGCAACAAGCAAACCTGAATACTTCACCACATTTATATTGGAAAATCTGGGTGTAAGCCAATATATCGATTTTATAGGAGCGGCAACCCTAGACAAATCCCGTTCCAATAAGGAACAGGTTATAGAATATGTGATAGAGAGCCTGAATATTAAGGACAAAAGTCAGGTGCTTCTTATCGGGGATACAAAGTTTGACCTGATAGGAGCCGAAACTATCGGAATAGATGCTCTTGCGGTTTTATACGGATATGGTACCGAAGAGGAGATTAAAGCCTATAAGTCAGTGTATATCGCAAGAAATATGAAAGAGTTAGAGGATTACCTCTGTCAGGAGTAAGGTTATGAATCCACGAGTAGTAAAAAGTGTAGAGCCGTATTCTATCGCAGAAGAGTGCGCTATAGAAAAAGGCGATATAATAGAAAAAATTGACGGACTTGAAATCAAGGACTTTCTTGATTTCAAGTTTTATACAGCATCCGACCACTATGTACTTACTGTTATAAAAAAAGACGGCGAAGTGGAAGAAATAGAAGTGTACAATGATGATTATGAAGAATTGGGAGTAGAGTTTGAAAATCAACTTATGGATGAGCCGAAAAGATGCAAAAACAACTGTATTTTCTGCTTTATGGACCAACTTCCTAAAGATGTGCGTCCTACAATGTACTTTAAGGATGATGATGTAAGACTTTCATTTCTTCAGGGAAACTATGTGACACTTACCAATCTTTCCGAAGAGGATATAGAAAGAATCATAAGACTTAAAATAAGTCCGATTAATGTGTCTGTCCACGCTACAGATCCTGATGTAAGACATATGATGCTCAAAAATCCGAATGCAAAAAATTGTCTTGATATAATGAAAAGATTCCGTGACGGCGGTATTTGTATGAACGGACAGATTGTGCTTTGCAAAGGGATAAATGACGGTGAAATACTTAAAAAAACCATAACAGAACTTTCGGAACTTTATCCTTATATAAAGAGTATATCCATAGTGCCGGTAGGACTTTCGAAGTACAGAGAAGGTCTTTATGAACTTAAAGAATTTTCGGGTGGAGATCTGGCGGAGGTTATAGACCTTGTAGCACCATATCAGAAAAAATTTCTTAAAGAATACGGTACAAGTCTTGTGTATCTTTCAGATGAATTCTATATAAAATCAGGACGGGATATTCCGTGCTATGAACACTATGAAGATTTCCCTCAGATAGAAAACGGCGTTGGAATGGCGGCGGTATTTATGAAGGAATTCAATGACTGTATGGAAAACAGTGATGATTATGATGTGTCCGAAGTGAAGAAAAAAACCATAGTCACATCAAAAATTATGCACAGGATTTTATCCGAAATGCTTGAAAAAATGGAAAATAAATGGGGAAAACTCCCCGTATGTTTAAAGGAAATAACAAACAACTTTTTTGGCGAAAATATAATCGTTACGGGACTTCTTTG
>JAZSJF010000323.1:0-1869 GCA_045534195.1 Clostridia bacterium
TTCATTATCAATACTTACCGGTGTGATTATGCCTGTTTTTTCTATATTGTCATTTAATGTAACATCCTATATTTATAATAATAAACTGAAAAATCCGCTCCTTTGTGCAGGCGCAGTATTTCTTGCAGGTGTAATGTCTGCATTGGGAATACTTCTTTTCACAGGAAAAAATGCAGTGCTTTCGGTATTGTTTACAGCACTTCTCACCGCTTGTATGCACGGTGTAAATCTGATTCTTATATGTATGCTTCCGGCTTATTTCGAAAAATTCGGAAATGTATCCACTGTTTCGGGAGTGATTAATTCATGCGTGTATATCGGCTCTGCGATTTCTACATTCGGAATAGCACTTCTGTCAGAAAGATTTGACTGGAATTTCACACTTACGGTATGGTTGATAATTGCCATAGTGGGAGCATCAATATGCTTTTTGTGTGTGAAACCATGGACTGAAAAATTTGAAAATGAATAAAAACAAAGAGGGATGTATTTTGCATCCCTTTTGTCAATATTGTTATAGTTTTTGCAAATATCCGTATTGAAAAAGTCAATAAAACCTATGTATAATATAATAAAAGAAATATAGAGGTGATTATTGTGGAAAAAATGCTTGGAGTTATGATTGATTGTTCCAGAAATGCAGTGATGACAGTCGATTCGGTAAAAAAATATGCAGATATAATCCAAAAAATGGGATATAACACAATAATGTTATATACGGAAGATACATATGAAATAGACAATAACCCATGCTTCGGACATTTCAGAGGTAGATATTCCAAGGCTGAAATGAAGGAACTTGACAGATATATCACATCTTTAGGTATGGAACTTATCCCTTGTATACAGACACTTGCACATCTTGAAAATATGTTTAAGTGGAATACTGAATACAAGGATGTAAAGGATTGTGACAATATTCTTCTTATAGGTGAAGACAGAACATATGAACTTATAGATAATATGTTCAAATCTGTGAGAGAGTGCTTTTCTACAAAAAAAATACATATCGGTATGGACGAAGCGTACAGAGTAGGTACGGGAGAATATCAGAAGAGAAACGGTATCAGAGAAAGATTTGATATTATAAATGAGCATCTTCATAGGGTGTGTGATATGGCTAAGTCTTATGACTTTGAGCCTATGATATGGAGTGATATGTTTGTAAAACTTGCTCTTGATACTGATAATCAGTATGAAGTATCGGAAAATATGGATGCCATACTCAAAAAGGCAAACCTGCCTGACAATGTTTCTCTTGTATACTGGGATTATTATTCTACAGATTTCAATCGCTATGACCAGAATATCATTGCAAACAAGTTGTTCGCAAGACCTGTGTACTTTGCAGGAGCCGCCTGGACATGGAACAGTTTTGCACCGAGAAACGGTTACAGTATGGAAATAACCAAAGCGGCATTTGATGCCTGCAACAAAGAAGGTGTAGACGGTATGTTTCTCACAATGTGGGGAGATGACGGAGCAGAGTGCTCACCGTTTATGTTGTTGCCGTCTCTTATGTATTCTGCGGAAATATCAAGAGGAAACTTTGATATGGATGATATCAAAAAGAAATTCTACGATATTACAGGATGCGATTTTGACTCAATAATGATACTTGACAAACTGGACAAACTTGCAGAAGAACCCTCGAGAAATCAGTGTAAATGTTTCTTATACAATGATCTTTTTATGGGAATGAGAGATTATCTTGTGCCTGAGGGAAGTGACAAATACTTTTCAGAACTTTCAAAGGAAATATCAGAACAAAAGGATATCGGCGAATACGAAGTATTCTTTAATCATTACAAGAATCTTTGCGATGTCCTTGAGATAAAGACATCTCTCGGAATCCGCACACGAAAAGCG
>JAZSJF010000305.1:0-4433 GCA_045534195.1 Clostridia bacterium
TTCATTATATTGACAGTTATGAGATCACACGCAATCTGCATGAAATATTCCCTGAAATGCCTGATGAAGAATTAGATGAAAATCATTTCGTATATAAACTCGGACCTGCAATCAAACCTGATCACACAGTAAAAACGGGAAATTTATATCCAAGTTTAAGAGTATGGGCTATGCTAGATACCTTACTTACATCCAAAACAGTATTAGAAGCAAGAGACATATCTAAAGCCAGACGCGAAGTGTAAGAATTTATTCGTAGTTTTTTTGAGGATTATTAGAATACTATAAAAGCATGATGATATTACTCGTATCACGCTTTTAGATTTATATGTATATTAGAACCTCCGGATGCTACTTAAACAACCTTTATAACCCAATCTTAAAATCAATTTTAAAAAGCAAGGGGATGTTTAAAAACTCCCTAAATTACGAAAAGGATCTATAAACGAGGTCCTTTTTGAGTTTTTGCAAAAAAATGTTTGATTTTTTGCAAGCAAAATAAACTCATACTAAAATGAGCAAATTTTGAAATATTTTCTTTTTAAATTCACGCAGCCAGCAATCCTTTTGTTTCTTCAAATGGTATTTGTAGAGGTTAAAACCTATACAAATTGATGTAAATTCAAAAATTACAGATTTTAAACCCCTTCTTCGTATTCTTTTGTACTGTCTGTCCCACTTAATAATTCCATAAGTTCCCTCCGCTTGGATACTTCTGTTCGCTCTTAATAGCAAACCATGCGTAGAGGTTAAATTATCAAGAACTTCTTTATGAATTTCTGTCAATTCCTCATTCATTCTGACAGTTCTGTTTCCATCACCTTTTTTACATTTGTCTGCAAAAAGACAATTGCTGCAATCTTCGCACTGATAAAATTCTTCGGTTCTTCCGTATTTGTTTCCTTTTACAGCTCTATCGTACAAATATTGAAATTTTTTGCCATTGGGACAAATTAAATTACCCTCTGCATCTCTTTTGAAATTAACTGCTTTGAATTCGTTTTCTCTGTATTTCTTGTCAGTTGTTTCTTTCTTGAACATTGTATGCCGGAAGTAGTTGGTCATTGCCCATGTAATCTCTTTTGATACGCATAAATGTTGCATCGGTATCTGTTTTGGAATAGCTGTTTCTATCATATCCGCACACCTTAATATGATGAGCATATGTTTTTAATTTTTTCAGATATTCCTCTAACTTTTCATAATGTTTTTGTTCGGTAGTTTTTCTTTTGCCACTACCATAGACAAAAGAGGAAATATCTATTTGCATTATCTTTCTGTATTGTGCTAATATATATTCTACATATTCAATTGTGTATTCTTTCCTGATTCCGATTTCAGCATTATGGAAAAACAAATCAGTTGTATTAATTTCTTGTATTAACTGTGTAAGATACACATATATTCTTTCACGACTGGTTCGGCATGCTTTTTTCCATACCCATGTGTATTTGTTTGCATTGGCTTCAAGCTTTGTACCATCAATATATACATGATTTAAATCGACACCTTCTTCTTTGAATATATACGAATTTATGTCATTGAAGATGTCTTCTATGCTATCAATCAACATCTCATTCATAAAGTTTGAAACAGTTGAATATGATGGTGCTTTTAAATCATCAAGCAACCATATGAAACGAATATCTGTTTTACACAGCTTCTCAATGTTTCTTAAAGATGCATATCCGTTTTCCATAAAGGCAAATAGTATGATTTTTAACAATTTCACAGAGTCAAATCTCGGACGACCTGTTTTGCTTCCTTTCCCAGCAAAATATTTGTATAGGTCAATTTGCTCCATAATTTCATTAAATGTGTAGATTGGATCAGAAATTTCAATAATTTTTTCTAAATCTACTGGAAATTTCATTTGAATTGGTGTATAATACTCATTGTGGTTATTTAAGGTTTTCATTGACTATATTATACCACAAAATGGCTGATTCCGCTACGGTTTCAGCCATTTTTCTGTACAAAAAAATCGAGGAATTTTCATCCTCGATTTTCAGGGGGAGTTTTTAAACACCCCCTAAAAAACAAAACACCCTGCTATACAGGGTGTTTTGTTTCTTGGTGCGGCTGAAAGGACTTGAACCTTCACGTCGTTGACACTAGATCCTAAGTCTAGCGCGTCTGCCAATTCCGCCACAGCCGCATATTAATTTGTACTTGTGCAAAACACTTGATTAGGATACCACAAAGATGAGTGTTTGTCAAGATAAATATTACATTATTTTGGGGATTTTCGCTACAAAAAAGTATGGTGTTGCCTTTGTGCAAACACCATACTTTAATTATTAACTGTCTGTATCATTTTTAATTCCGCAACAGGGTGAATTTCCACCGGAGCAAGTTTTTGCATACGGACAACTTACACATTTTTTGCCTGATTTTTTTGCTTTGTAAATGTATAGAATTGCACCCAACAGAATTATCATAAGCACACATACTATAATGAAGTTTTTCATATCATACCCTCTTTAATTTTTCTTTTGTTTTTGCCTGTATGGTAAGTATAAATATAAATCCCACCATTATTGCAATTGCAATCCCGCCACAAATTGCGCCGGATATATTTAACTGTGATGATTTATCTATAACAGTTCCGATTGTATATACCAGATATCCTGTAGTAAATCCCATCATAAACTGAAGACCTATGCCGCTCCAGAACCATTTTGCACTTTTCATTTCTGAATTCATTGCACCGATTGCGGCAAAGCAAGGCGGGGAGAAAAGATTGAACATAAGATATGCAAGTGCGGCTGCTTTTGTAATGGCAAATACAGTTGCGGCTTCTGTTCCCGCACCTTCCAAAAGTACAAGGTCTTCTGTATTTATAAGATTTTCAAGTCCTACAAAACATACTGCAAGTGTTCCTACTACATTTTCTTTTGCGATAAATCCGGTGATTGCTGCGGCAGCCAGTTGCCAACTCACCACACCTACAATCGGGAAGAGAATATATGCAAAAGGATAGGATATGGAAGCAAGTATGGATTCATCTGCACCGGTTACAACATTAAGCGACCAGTCAAAGGATTGCATTATCTGTACAAGAGTATTACACAGAAGTATAATGGTTGCGGCTTTTACTATGTAAGCCCACCCTCTTGAACACATAGATTTGAATGCACCTGCAAAAGTAGGAATTCTGTAGTCGGGCAGTTCAATGATGAAGTAAGATTTTTTTGCCTTATATCCGGTTATTCCGTTTATAATAAGAGCGGAAATGAAAATGAGGATAATACCTGACAAATACATAATCGTGCTTACCCATCCTGCATCATCGAAAAACACTCCTGCAAACAATGCAATAACCGGTATTTTTGCTCCGCATGGCATAAAAGGAGCAAGCATGGCGGTGGCATGTCTTTCTTTTTCATCCCGGATAGTACGGCTTGCCATAATTCCGGGAACTGCACATCCCACGGTGATAACAAATGGAATAACCGATTTTCCGGAAAGTCCCACTTTTTTGAATATGGGATCAAGTATAACAGCGGCTCTTGACATATAACCGCAATCTTCCAGAAGAGCAATAAGGAAGTACATCACCATTACCAATGGCAAAAATCCGACAACTGCAATTACGCCACCCATAACACCATCAACGAGCAGGGCGGTCAGAAATGGGTTTGCATCACTGAAAAGACCTCTTACAAACTCCTGAAAAACCTCAAGCAGTGCCACCATACGGTCTGCTATCGGAGTACCAACCCATACCTGTGATATCTGAAACACAAGATACATCACAAGGGCGAAAAATGGGATTCCAACCCATTTATTTGTGAGAATGGCATCTACCTTATCTCCGATGGTTTTTTTGCTTGTACGGGTGGTTTTGGATTCCACCTGGCGTACTATTTTGTTGACAAAATCAAATCTCTTTCTGTCGGACAGTTCTGCTTCTTCTTTTGATGATATTTCACATTTGTCGGGATTGTATACTGAGATTTGTTTTTTCCCCATTCTGTCTGCAGTAGTCTGTATAAGTGCTTTCAGTCCGTCACCTGTTTCGGATACTGTTTCTATTACGGGACAGGCAAGTTTTTCTGAAAGTTTATCTGCATCAATTACTGTTCCTTTTTTTTCGGTAATGTCTGTTTTGTTAAGTGCAATTACAACCGGAATTCCCAGTTCAAGTATCTGAGTGGTGAAAAAAAGGCTTCTGCTTAAGTTTGATGCATCTACTATATTTATAATGACATCGGGATTTTCTCTTTTTATATAATCACTCGTTATTCCTTCTTCACTTGTAAAAGGGGACATGGAATAAGCGCCGGGAAGGTCAACGGCAATAAGTGGTCTTTTGCCTTTATAATACGCTTTTTTTACAGTGTGTTCTTTGATTTCAACAGTAACACCTGCCCAGTTCCCGACTTTTTCGTTACTTCCTGTCAGGGCATTGAAGTCGGAGGCCAAGCGGT
>JAZSJF010000215.1:0-7110 GCA_045534195.1 Clostridia bacterium
AAGAAACTGAGCCGAAACCTTTGGTTTCGGGTTACCCGAAGGCGTACGTGTGTACGTCGAGAGGCGAAGTTTATTCGTAGCAAAAAGGCACAAAAAAAGAGGAAATATTACATAAAAATGTAATATTTCCCACATAATGAATAATTTATAAGTTTTGTTGTGATTTCAGGGCTTTGATTTTGGCTTACTCTATGCCTTTTTGCGATCTGGAGTTTTTTTACATTCTCTGGTTCTTTATATTTCTTATTTAAGAGTAGAGATGAATTCTTCCAGTCTGTCCATACCTTCGTTTATATTTTCAAGGCTTGTAGCATAAGACCATCTTACATATCCGTCAGCATAGAATGCTGTACCCGGAACTACGGCAACGAGTTTTTCATCAAGGAAACACTGTGCAAAATCATCTGCACTGTTTATCACTGTGCCGTTGCAACTTTTGCCGTAGAGAGATTTGATATTCATCATTACATAGAATGCACCCTCAGGCTTCAGGCATGAAACACCGGGGATTTTTGATATTCTGTCAACCATATGAAGTCTTCTTTTTGAAAACTCATCCACCATAGCGTGAAGTTCGTCTTCGCTTCCTTCAAGTGCTGCTCTGGATGCTTCCTGAGCAATGGAATTCGGATTTGATGTTTCGTGGCTCTGTACATTGCCCATAACTTTTGCGATTTCCTTGTTTGAAGCGGTGAAACCGATTCTCCAGCCTGTCATTGCATATGTCTTTGATACACCGTTTATAATGATTGTGAGATTTTTGATTTCTTCATTGAAAGATGCAATACTCACATGCTTTTTGCCGTCGTATATGAGGTGTTCATATATTTCATCGGAGATAACATATATATTGTGCTTTACGGCAATATCCGCAATTTTTTTCAATGATTCTTCATCATAAACCATACCGGTAGGGTTTGAAGGTGAGTTTATGATAATTGCTCTTGTCTTGTCTGTGATGGCATTTTCGATTTTTTCGGGGGAGCAGAGGAAATTTTCTTCTTCTGTTGCCTGAACAATCACCGGAACACCGTCACGGAGTTTAACCATTTCTGTATAACTTACCCAGAAGGGAGCAGGGATGATGACTTCATCACCCGGATTGAGAATTGCTCCGAGAGCATTGACAAGAGAATGCTTTGCACCGTTTGATATTACTATCTGGTCAGGTGTGTAGTCAAGGTTGTTGTGTCTTTTGAATTTATCACATACGGCTTTTTTGAGTGCAATAGTTCCTGAAGCAGGTGTGTATTTGGTCATACCGTCATTGATAGCCTTTATTGCCGCATCTTTTATAAACTGCGGTGTGTCAAAGTCAGGCTCTCCTGCTCCGAAGCCTACCACATTCATGCCGTCGGCTTTCATCTGTTTGAATTTTGAATCAATTGCAAGTGTTGGAGATGCTGAAATACTTGAATATTTTTTTGAGATATACACTGTTGAAATCCTCCTAAAAATAAGCCGGAATTCTGTGGCTTATTACTAAATTTTTCTATATTTTCACTACATTGTTAAATATAATACTACAAAAGAGAAAAAAATGCAAGTTTTTTCTCAAAAAATTTCAAAATTTATAAAATTAAGAAAGTTTTTGTATGCGATTTTTTGTATAAGAGAGTCAGAATAATTTCGTTTTACGAGTTTGTCAAAAAGTCTGTAAACCTCACTGCAATCAGTAATATCCAGGGGTGTGAACTCTATTCCGTCAAAGTCTGTACCCAGGGTTATATGATTCTCTCCGCCAAGGGATAAAAAGTGTTCGATATGACGGATGATATCATCTGAAGTTGCATTTTTGGTTGAATTTAAGAATTCCGGATAGAAGTTTATTCCGCAGATTCCCTTTTTTGATACAATTATTCTGAATTGTTCATCGGTTATATTTCTCATTTCGGGACAAATACTTCTGGAGTTTGAATGTGTAGCGCATATTTTGTATCCGAAATTCTCCATACATTCAAAAAACCCTCTGTCGGATATGTGAGATACATCAAGTATCATACGGCTTTGTTCCATTGCACAGAGAATTTCTTTTCCTTTTTTGGTAAGACCTGAATCATTTTTTGAAATTCCGCCGCACAATATATTATCCTGATTCCAGGTAAGAGATATAAACATTACGCCCATATCCCTGAAATCTTTTATATGAGAGGGCATAATGTCAGGTGTATTTCCCAGACCTTCAATGGATGAAAGTACCGAGATTCTGTTGCCGTATTGACTCAATCCATAGGATGATATGTCTGAATTTATCTCACATTCCTTTTTTATAAGGCGGATTAATTCATATATGTCTTTTACAAAAAAATTCCCCTCATTGAAAACCGCTAAGGTAATTATGGGGGAATCGTAGTGAGTAAGTTTTCCGAAATCCAGATGAAAGTTATTTTCTCTCAGGCTGCCGCCTGAGTTTTTTACTTTCAGTATGGTGTCGCAATGACCGTCAAAAAATCTTGGTTTTATTATAATCGCCTTCTTTTCAGTGTGCATCAAATGCACTGATTATATGATTTATTCTGTAACGGTGAAAAATGGATTTTTTGTTTATATATACTTCCATAATGTCAAACCGCAATGATACATCTTCCGTACAGTCGGATATAAAACTCATTGCTCCTTTTATGATTTTTCGTTGTTTGAAGGTGTCAACCGCTTCTGCCGCCGTGGAAAATGACTCTGAACTTCTTGTCTTTACTTCTACAAAAGCAAGTGTGTCACCTTTTTTTGCAATGATGTCTATTTCAGATGTTTTTGTGCGGTAGTTTCTTTTTATTATTCTGTATCCTTTAATCATAAGAAACAGTGTTGCCAGTGTTTCTCCTTTGTTTCCAAGAGTCTTTTTGTTCATATTATTCCTCTTTAAAAAGTCTGAAGGATTTTCTGTGAATAGGACTTGCGCCGTATTTTGCAAGGGCTTCATAATGCTCCTTTGTGCCATATGCCTTGTGCTTTTTGAAATTGTATTCGGGATAGAGCGCATCCATTTCCATCATATATCTGTCCCTTGATACCTTTGCAAGGATAGATGCTGCGGCAATAGACTGACTTTTGGCATCGCCTTTTACAATAAGTTCGTAGTCGCAGGGAAGTTCACCTATTCTGTTTCCGTCGATAAGAGCAATCTGCGGTTTGATTTTTAAGTTTTCTATGGCGGTACGGAATGCAAGGTATGTAGCCTGAAGTATGTTCATTTTGTCTATAGTGTCACTGTCTACACTTGCAATACTGTAAGCCAGAGCCTTTTCTTTGATAATATCAAAGTAGTATTCTCTTTTCTTTTCGGTAAGTTTTTTTGAATCGTCAAGCCCTTCTATTACAGTGCCTTTTTCAAATATAACTGCTGCCGCATATACAGGACCTGCAAGGGGGCCTCTGCCTGCTTCATCTGCACCGCAGACAAATTCAATACCATTATCCCAGTATTTTGATTCGTATTCCAAAAGTGCCATTTTTATACCTCCGCTACTCTTTCAAGTGAAAGATTTCCAAGTTTTGCTCCTCTGAATTCGTCAAGAAGAATATTTGCCGCTCTGAGAGTGTCAATTTCGCCGCCCGAAATGACAAATCCTCTTTTTTTGCCCAGAAGATTGAGCATTTCCCAACCGTCAAGGTCATCAAAGTCAGTCATTTTGTATCTTTGGACAAGTGACTGAGGGTAGAGGACTTTGAGTTTTTCAAGAAGTTTCATACTTAAGAGTTCGGTGTCAATGATTTCATCTTTTATAGCACCGGTGAATGCAAGATTTAAGCCGATTTCTTCATCTTCGAATTTTGGCCAGAGTATTCCCGGAGTATCCAGAAGTTCAAATCCGGTTTTCAGTCTTATCCACTGTTTACCCTTTGTTACACCGGGACGGTCGCCTGTTATGGCGCTTTTTCTGTTTGCAAGTCGGTTTATAAATGAGGATTTACCTACATTAGGTATTCCTACCACCATTATTTTTATGGAACGGTTGACCATTCCTCTTTCTTTTTGTTTTTCGATTTTTTCTTTGAGTACATCGGTGATTGCAGAAAAAATGAAATTAAAATTATTCTGTTTTGCCGTGCTGATAGCCATAGCCTTTATACCGGATTTGCGGTAGTTTTCTATCCAGGCATTTGTCACAGATTCATCGGCAATATCTGATTTGTTAAGAAGTACAATCCGCGGTTTATCCTTGATAAGGGAATCAATCTCGGGATTTTTGCTGCTTTGGGGGATTCTTGCGTCAAGAAGTTCTATGACAATGTCTATCAACTTAAGATTTTCTTCTATAAGACGGCGGGTTTTTGCCATATGTCCCGGGAACCATTGTAAATTCATTATATATCAATCCTTTGTAATAAAAATTCCATAAAATACCTTATTTAAGTATATTCCAAAAGGTCTTTATGTGTCAAGGTAAAACATTTTACATTTTAAGAAAAAGAATCGAATTATGAAGTTTTTTGTCAGCATACTAAAGTCTCTTAAGGGTTAAGTTAAGAAAGTAAAATATAAAAAACATTAAGGATGAATGAAGAAAATGATAAGAAAAAATATCAAAAAATATTTATCATATCTTTCGGCAATCTTGATATTTTCTTCATTAGTATATGCAGTATTTTCGATAATATCTGTTCCCGAAAGAATAACAATATATGAAAATCAAAAATTAAATTCAAATAAATTATATTCAATAAAACTTGTAAATAAAACAGGAGTTTTGAAAGACGGAAGGATAACTCAGGACAAATTGCCCTTAGATGCAGGTGAATATGACGCAAGTTTAAGCATTATGGGAATAAATGTAAAACCTGTGAAATTAAATGTAATGAAACCGAAGGAACTTATTCCCTCGGGAAGGTGTATAGGCATAACTCTCAGATCAGACGGGCTTTTGGTGGTGGGGATATCGGATTTTGAAGATATAAACGGCAAAAAGGTTTCTCCCTGCAAAAATATAAATATCCGTGTTGGTGATATAATAAAGAAGGCAAACGGCAAAAAACTCACTTCCACAGATGACCTTATAGATATTGTAGAAAATTCAAATGGCAAAAAGGTGGAACTTGAAGGAATGAGAGAGGAGAAAGTTGTCAGTGTATCTGTAAGACCTTGTGTGGACAAGTTGGAAGGGACTTACAAAATCGGTCTGTGGCTGAGAGATTCTACGGCGGGTATCGGTACAATGACCTATGTAGATCCCTCTGACAATTCCTTTGCATCTCTCGGACACGGGATAACAGATTCAGATACAGGTAAACTCATACCTTCCGGAAAAGGAACGGTAAATGATGCAACGGTTTTTTCCGTAAAAAAAGGAAAACGGGGTGAACCCGGGGAACTTCAGGGTGTATTTCTTCTTAATGACGGAGAAAAAGGAGAAATACTGTGCAATACTCCCGTGGGGATTTTTGGCAAGATTAATGATCCGTCAGAGTTTTCTGATAGTAACCCTCTTCCAATCGGGATAAAAAGCGAAGTCAGAGAAGGGGAGGCACACATCATATGCGATGTGGATGACAGAAAGGCAGAAACTTTCAGTATAGAGATAGAAAAAATAAATTCTGAATACAGTCATTCCTCCAAAGGTATGATAATCAGAATAACAGACAAGAAACTCCTTCAGAAAACCGGCGGTATAGTCCAGGGGATGTCAGGTAGCCCCATAGTCCAAAACGGCAAGTTGGTTGGTGCAGTAACACATGTGTTTGTGAATGACCCAACGAGGGGGTACGGCATATTTATTGAGAATATGCTCTCCGAAACTGAGAAGATTAAATAGTAATATGCTCGTCTTTATTAAAGGCGAGCATATTTATCACATATTAATATTTATATAAAAGCTTACCCAAGCTTTGACTTCCACATTTTTACAATATTTTAAAATGCTTTAATACGGCTATCGTCTATACTTGAGTCATCAATACATGTGGGGCACAGCCATGCTCCTTCTTCGAATTCATTCCATGCAAATGTCAGGATATGCATCCTTTTCATATAGCTTATATTTTCTTCCATCCATCTGCAAAACATATCAGCACCATCTTTTAACTCCTGATTTGTTGGACCGGGGATACACTCTGTCTTTGTATAACCCTGATACCGGTATCTTCAGGAAAATCTGTTCGGCCATTTTTTTCATAATCCCGACATCAATAGCGTATTAAAGTTCTTTCCCAATTAATTACACCCATTCTTAATTCGCTCATTGTTATTACCCCTTTATATTAAATTTACCTTTTTACGCATTCGTATTATACCTATTGTAGATGAAATAAAAGTTAATACTTCGTTAGTAATTCCTGTATATGATTTATATACAATATCGTATGTTAACATACAAATAGAAATAGGATAGGCAATTATTCTTGTAAATACCGGATTTGCTTTCCAAAAGCTTATAACCGACAAAACAGAAGCTGTGGCGGGCAGAAAGCTTATTACACCTTTCCATGTGAAGAATGCACATACCATCGCAACGCCCATGAAAATTATCAGCCAGATTTTTGATATTTCCTTTTTTTGTTGGGTTAAGAAAACAATTTCTCTTAAAATAGCTACCATTGCTACCGCCATCCCCGAATATGCGTTAAGTGTATAATAGTGAAAAGCCCATATAAAATCAGAAATAAGCTTGTATATCAAAACTCGTTTACCGCTTTCTTGCTGATAGATTATTACATTTGCGGTTATCCCGAGAATACCACTTAACCATGCATAAATATTCATACCAACCACTCAACTCCTTTTACACCAAAATTTGTTTTTTGTGGTGACCCAATACCTTTCCACGACACATTTTTGGAGTTCTTGTCCCAATATTCTACATCACCAAATATAGGTGCAATACTTGAATGTTGTACTATTTTTAAATCTACAAGTTTACCACAAAATTTACTGTCAATTTTATAAATATACGGAGAGCATATACTCTCGCCTACCGGTTTTCCATTTATTAATACACAGGTATAAAGCGTTGTTCCTTTTAGCTTTAAAAACTTTGTTCCTTCTGGCACAAACACTTTTTGAGAAAGTTCAATTTTCCCAAAACTGCTTATATAATCACCGATACAAAGTGTGTTTTTTCGTGGAGGAAGATTGATTTGACAAACATCTCCGCTTATACTTTCTGCGTCAAAGTC
>JAZSJF010000007.1:0-4707 GCA_045534195.1 Clostridia bacterium
ATATCTGTAAGACCTCTCACTGGACAGATATACTTGTTCTTATTGTGACATTTGTGCTTACAGTTGCACTTGACCTTGTATATGCCATTGTTGCTGGAGTTGTGCTTTCTGTGATATTTCACTTTGTATTTAAGAATAAGAAAACCAATTAAAATTTCAAAAACGCCTTGACATTTAAATAATAAACAAGTATAATCAACTTATAATCTCAAATTTTGCGTATTTTGAGATTATAAGTTGATTTTTTTGCATTTTAACTTTAAAAATACTTATAATAGTATTGATGTTGAGGAGATGATGCTATGCCAAGTTTATCACTTAATAAATTGTATTATGCAGATAAAGAGAAATATAACGAAGAATATACTTTGCGGTATAATTCGGAAGATTCGATACATCTGGATTTTTTTATTGGTGACAATCAGGCTTTTTTTTGCCCGAATAACGAAATATATAAAAGGATCATTTCAATAATCCGTATTGACAAAAAGGTTCAACAATTGTATTTGAAATTGCCGGAGGAAGCGATTTATCAGTTTGCCAAAAAGTGCCTCGTTGATGAAATAATACAAACAAATAATATTGAAGGTGTCCATAGCACACGAAAGGAAATCACAGATGTTATTGAGGATATGCCTGTAAAAAATTCAAATAACAGATTTGTGGGGCTTGTCAGAAAATACAGAGTATTACTGTTCGATGAGGAAATTGGATTCAGGACTTGTGAAGATATAAGAAAAATATATGATGATATATTTTATGAAGAAATAAAGAAATCTGATGAAAAAAACCTTCCGGACGGCAAATTGTTCAGAAAAGAAAGCGTCAGTGTTTTTTCACCAACAGATAAGGAGATTCATACAGGTCTGTATCCGGAAAGCAAGATAATAAATGCTATGGAAAAAGCGTTGATGTTTCTAAATAAAGAAAGCGTTGAGCCGTTGTTCAGAATTGCCGTATTTCATTATCTGTTCGGATATATTCATCCATTTTATGACGGAAACGGACGATGCAGCCGATTTATAAGCGGCTATCTTCTTTCAAAGCATCTTAATCACCTTATTGCATACAGAATGTCATATACAATCAGAGAAAATATCAGTTTGTATTATGATGCATTTAAGGAATGTAATAACCCAAAAAGTAAAGGGGATATAACTCCTTTTATAGAAATGTTTTTAAACATTGTGGATATATCCGAAAATCAACTGTGTGATGCTCTCCAAAAAAGGGTGCGTCAATTAGAAAAATATGAAGACATTATCATGAGTTTACCATATGCAGACGAAGAACGAATGAAAAAATTGTATAGTGTTCTTGTTCAGGCAAGTTTGTTTTCGGATATCGGAGTTGCAATCAGTGAAATGGAACGGTTTTTGAGTATTTCCTACAATACATTGAATAAAGAAATCAGTAAAATCCCGTCGCAGTTGATTAGTATCAAGATGTCGGGAAGAAAAAAGTACTATATGCTTAATTTGAAAAAATTGGATGATTTGTACGAAAAGAATGAATAAAATAAACGGAAACCAAATTAGAAATAATTTGGTTTCCGACATTGAAAGAGAAAATATAATGTGTACCATCACTTTTGCGGTCCGGAGCATTTTTACATTTCTTTTCCGTCCCAACAATAGGTACATAACTTATCCCTGTCAAGACCTATCGCTTTTATAATTCCTTCAAGTGACTGAAATTCCAGAGATGTGAAATTAAGATTGTCACAAATAATCTTTCTTAATTTCTTACCTCTCTCTGTATTGGAATCAGAATACTCCTCTATATGTTTGAATCCCTCTTCCCCTTCAAGTTCGTATATGGTTCTTCTTGTGATAAGTTCCATATCAGATCTTCCTCTGGAGAATGAAAGATATTTACAGGTATACATAATAGGCGGACAAGCAGATCTCATATGGACTTCCTTTGCGCCGTTTGAATATAAGAAATCTACTGTTCCCTTAAGTTGAGTTCCTCTTACAATTGAGTCATCCACAAAGAGAAGGTTTTTGTCAGCGATAAGATCGTGTACAGGCACCTGTTTCATTTTGGCAATTTTGTTTCTGTCTGCCTGCTTCGGAGGAGTGAAACTTCTTGCCCAGGTAGGTGTGTACTTTATAAAAGGTCTTGCAAAGGGGATACTGCTTTTGTTTGCATATCCTATGGCGTGAGGTGTGCCCGAATCAGGTACACCGCTTACATAGTCTATTCCTTCTGCAGTTTTGTTTGCTATATCAGTTTCTGCAAGTATCTGTCCGTTTCTGTTTCTCATAACTTCTACATTGACACCTTCATAAGTGGATGTAGGATAACCGTAATACGACCAGAGAAATGCACAGATTTTCATATCTTTGCCCGGTTCTATAAGTTGTGTCACAGAATCAGCGGTGATTTCCACTGTTTCACCGGGTCCCAGTTCCTTTATGATTTCATAACCCAGTTTTTCTCCTGCAAAAGATTCAAATGTTACACAGTGACCGTCTTCATCCTTGCCGATGAGTACAGGGAGTCTTCCCAGTTTATCTCTTGCGGCGATGATAGTGCCGTCGTCTTTGAGGATAAGGATAGATGCAGTGCCCTTGACAGTTTCCTGAACAAATCTTATACCTTCTTCAAAACTGTCCTTCTGTGATATGAGAGATGCTATGATTTCTGTAGAGTTTACAAGTCCGCCTGTCATAGCACTGAAATAACCGTGTGGGGATGAAAGATATTTTTCTATAATTTCATCTTCATTATTTATAAGTCCGATTGTACAGATTGCAAAAGAACCTATCTTTGAACGAATGAGTATAGGCTGAGGATCAAAATCACTGATGCATCCAATAGCGGAATTACCCTTCATTTCGTCAAATACTTTTTCAAACTTTGTACGGAAAGGAGAATTCTGGATGTTGTGAATATCTCTTTGTAATCCGATTTCTTTGTCATATGCCGCCATACCGCCGCGGCGAGTACCGAGATGTGAATGGTAGTCTGTACCAAAAAACACATCTGCAATGGCATCTCTTTTGCTTACTGCACCAAAAAATCCGCCCATTAATCTTCCTCCATTCTGTAAAAAATACACTGTAAGTATATCACAATAAACGCTTTTCGGTCAAGAATTACATAAAAATTTTTTTGATATGATTTTAGATTATCGGTCTTAAATTGTATAAAAAAGACCAAAATCGACAATTTTGTTGAAAAATGATTTTTTATCTGCTAATATGCATTTGTAAATAATTCCGAATACGTCTATTAACCATATAAATTCTAAAGTGAAAGGCTCTGCATTTTTTTGCAGAGCCTTTTGCTTTTAACGTTTGTAGTATGACGGTTGTTTGCCGGTTTCTCTTTTGAATACATAAGAAAAATATCCCTGATTGGAAAACCCCAGCGAAAATGCAGTATCGCTTATAGTATGTCCGTCTTTGAGAAGTTCGATTGCCGCATTTATCTTCATCTTGAGAAAGTACTTGTGGATGCCCAGTCCCGCATATTTTGTAAAAATTCTTTTTAGCCCCGTTGTACTTATGTTGCAGTATGAAGCGATACTCTCTATAGACGGATGAGATGAGATATTGTTGTTCATATAGTTCACCGCTTTTGTAAAGGTTGCAGCGGCGGGAGAAGAGTCGGTGAGGGTGGTTTTTTTGTTTTCGGAAAGGCTCATAATGAGGATTTCTATAAACAGTGCCACGATAGGAAGATATTTGCTTTTTTTCAGTCCTTCCTGAAGATACATTACCTCTTTTTTTGATGCCGAAAGATAAGAGGGATTTTCCTTTTTTATATAAGATGTGAATTCTTCTATAATTTTTTTCTGTTCTTTGTTGAGAGAAAAAACATTATATTTAAGGTGGGGAGCAATATTTCCATCCAATGAGAATGAAAAAATAAAGACTTCTGCTCCGCTCTGGCTTTCCACATTGAATTTGTGAAGTTCGAGAGGTTTGTGGAATATAAGGTTTCCGTCTTTGAGAGAAAACACTCTTTCGTTGCCCGACACAGAGATTTTACCCTTTTTTACATACAGACATTCCCAGAAATTATGAGTTTCTCCGCTGAATGAATATGAACTGTCAAAGTGACTTTCAAACAGAGAATATATCTGAGTTACACAAAAATCCTTGTTTACATCATAGGAATTCCACATAATTTCACCTCCGAGAGCCGATTTCTAATAAAAATTATCCATTTGGGTATTGATATATGATTTTGGATTTGGTAGAATTATATCATAGATTATTTTTGTTGTAAAGAAAAATATGGAGGTAATTTTTATGGCAGTTGATTTGGTTGTAATGGCAGCAGGTATGGGTTCACGTTTTGGCGGACTCAAGCAGACTGCAACAGTAGACAATGACGGAAGAATGATTCTTGATTATTCTGTGTACGATGCAAAAGAAGCAGGTGCAGACAGAGTAGTATTTGTAATCAGAAAAGATATCGAAAAAGACTTCCGTGAAATGTGTTCAAAAAGAATAGAAAAAATGATTGACACAGAGTATGTTTTTCAGGATGTTACATATCTTCCCGAAGGATATACATTTGATCCCGTAAGAAAGAAACCATGGGGAACAGGCCACGCCGTATGGTGTGCAAGAAATGTAGTGAAGGATAAATTCTTTATCATCAATGCAGATGACTATTACGGACAGAATTCATACAAAGAGGTGGTAAAGCATCTCAAATCATCTGACGACCTTTGTCTTGCAGGATACA
>JAZSJF010000136.1:0-2918 GCA_045534195.1 Clostridia bacterium
TTGTTTTATAATCAAAAAGATAGTTTGAAAGATAGTTTACATCTATTCCCGCTTCCATAAGTTCCGCAACTACTCTGTGAGTCTTTGCAGATGTGCAGGAATACTTGAAAGTACCGCAGTCTGTGGCTATTGCACAATAGAGATACTCTGCAATTCTTTTTGTCATCGGGATTTCAAGTACATTTTTTATAAGTTCATACATTATCTCACCTGTACTTGATGCATCACCTTCAACATAATTGATATCTGCATAATTGAAGGTGTTTGTTACATGATGATCTATGCAAAGAGTGGTCTTTGCCGTATCAAAAAGATTGTCAAAGGAAGAAAATCTGTCTTTGCTTCCTGAGTCAAGTGCCACAAACACATCATATTCCTCAAGAGGTTTGTCCGGAATGAATGAATCATCCCACAAAAATCTTATGTGAATAGGAATAGAGCCATCAGTAAACATATGAACTTTTTTGCCCATAGATTTAAGTGCTTCAGAGAGAGCAAGAGAAGATCCTATTGCATCTCCATCAGGATTGACATGTGATACCACTGCAAAAGTATCGTTATCCAGAAACACCTGTTTCATTTTCAAAAGACTCATTTGTTATCTTCCTTTTCGTTTATCTTGTGAATAATTTCGTTGATGTGAATTCCGTATTCAACAGAATTGTCTATAACGAATGTAAACTGCGGTGTGCATCTTAAATTAAGTCTTTGTGAAACTTCTCTTCTTACAAACCCAGCCGCACTTTTAAGACCGTCAATATATGCTTTCTTTTCATCAGGTGTACCCATTACACTTATAAACGCCTTTGCATACTTAAGATCTTTTGTCACTTCTATACTAACTACAGAAGCGATCTTTCCCATAACACGGGGGTCTTTCAACCCCCTGATTATGTCGGAAAGTTCGCGTCTTACTTCTTCGTTAATGCGTTCTTGTCTGTTTTGTGCCATATGTTGCACCTCCGAACACATATTTTATCTTTTTACTTCTTCCATAATGAAGGATTCGATGATATCACCGTCTTTGATATCGTTATAATTTTCTATACCGATACCACATTCGTAGCCCTGTGCTACTTCCTTTGCATCATCCTTGAAACGCTTGAGTGATGAAAGAACACCTTCGTGAATGATAATACCGTCACGAACAATTCTCACCTGAGAATTTCTTGAAATCTTACCGTCAAGCACATAACCGCCGGCAATGGTACCTACCCCAGACACCTTGAATGTGCTTCTTACTTCTGCATGACCGAGGAGGTTTTCTACAAATTCAGGTTCAAGCATACCCTTCATAGCCGCTTCGATTTCTTCAATAGCCTGATAAATAATTCTGTAAAGTCTGATATCTACATTATCTCTCTTTGCAGTACTCAATGCACCACTGTCAGGACGAACATTAAATCCTACGATAATAGCATTTGATGCAGAAGCAAGCATAACATCAGATTCTGTTACACCGCCTACACCGCCGTGGATACATCTTACTCTTACTTCTTCATTTGAGAGTTTTTCAAGTGACTGCTTAACCGCTTCAACAGATCACTGAACATCGGCTTTGACAATGATGTTGAGTTCTTTCATATTACCTTCTTTAATCTGGTCAAAGAGAGCATCAAGAGTAACTGCCTGTCTTGATACGTTGGCTTCATCCTTGATTTTTTGTTTTCTCTTTTCTACTACATTTCTTGCTTTTCTTTCGTCTTCTACTACATAGAATGTATCACCGCCTGAAGGTGCTTCGCTAAGGCCTAAGATTTCTACAGGAACAGAAGGACCTGCTTTTTTTACAGTTGTTCCTCTGTCATCCATCATCGCTCTTACTCTGCCCACTGCAGTACCTGCAACCACTATGTCACCGGTGCGGAGTGTACCGTTCTGAACAAGAACAGTTGCAACAGGGCCTCTGCCTTTATCAAGGCTTGATTCAATAACTGTACCTTTTGCTCTTCTGTCAGGGTTAGCCTTAAGTTCTTTCATATCTGCAACAAGTGTAACCATTTCCAGAAGTTCTTCGATATTCTGATTATGTTTTGCAGAAATCGGTACACAGATAGTGTCACCGCCCCATGCTTCGGGAACGAGTTCATATTCTGTAAGTTCCTGCATGATTTTGTCAGGGTTTGCACCCTCTTTGTCAATCTTATTGATAGCAACAATGATTGTAACACCAGCCGCCTTTGCATGATTGATTGCTTCTACTGTCTGTGGCAAAATACCGTCATCTGCAGCAACAACCAGTATGGCAACGTCTGTTACCTGAGCACCTCTTGCTCTCATTGCGGTAAATGCTTCATGTCCCGGAGGGTCAAGGAATGTAAGTTTCTTGTCACCCACTCTTACTCTGTAAGTACCGATGTGCGCAGGGGGATAGCCTGCTTCTCTCGCAGTAACATTTGTATTTCTTATAGCGTCAAGAAGGGATGTTTTACCATGGTCAACGTGTCCCATAACAACAACTACTGCTGAACGCGGTTTAAGACTTTCAGGTGAATCTTCTGTATCGTTAAAGAGAATATCTTCTTCTGTAACTATTACTTCTTCCACAATCTTGTATCCAAGGTCTTCACCTACAAGAGTTGCAGTATCAAAGTCAATAGTCTGACTTACTGCTGCCATAATGCCAAGTTCAAAAAGTTTCTTAACGATTGTAGTAGGATTTTCTCCCAGTCTTTCGGCAAATTCTCCCACAGAGATTTCTTCGGGAATCATAACCTCTTTTGGTTCATCTGCCTTTTCTTCCTGTTTTACTTTTTCTTTCTTTTTGTTGTCAATATCTTTTTCAGGTTTCTTGTGACCTGAGCCTTTTTTGAGTTTCTGTTTTCTTTCTACCTTGTCTGTTTCTTCAAGGTCAACAAGTTTTTCTATCTTTTCTGTATCCAGTTTTTCAAGATCCACATTGTTTGTACGGGTATCTA
>JAZSJF010000064.1:0-2506 GCA_045534195.1 Clostridia bacterium
CTTGGCTCACAGAACGACATGGCTACGATCCGACTTGGGGCATATCGGTTCACTTTTTTGCGTGAAGCAAATTTCCGCCGAGGACCGCGGAAATTCCTATCACATAAAAAACGGGACTGTAAAAAATATTTTACAGTCCCGTTATGATTGAGGGAATAGGAAAAAGACATCAGAACGAAGAAACTGAGCAGAAGGCGTACGTGTGTACGTCGAGAGGCGAAGTTTGTTCGATGTAGGGACAGGTGTCCTCGCCTGTCCATTTAAAAGGCACAAAAAAGAGGAAATATTACATAAAAATGTAATATTTCCCACATAATGAGTAATTTATAAGTTTTGTTGTGATTTCAGGGCTTTGATTTTGGCTTACTCCATGCATTTTTGCGATCCGGAGTTTTTTTCATTCCCTTTTGTTATCCGTTTAGTTTATTTTTGATATATTCAGGTATAGTTTCTTTATTTACACCCAGAACAAAAGCAAATTCATTTTGTATAATACCTTCTGCCTGATTAAGAAAAGATTCATCTCCCGAAGAAAGATTTTTATTATTTTCACAAAGGTATTCCCTTCTTTTGTGCAGACATTCTATCAAAGCAAGAAGTTTTTGTCTGTCACAGTCTTTGATGATATTTTTGAAACACTCTGTTCTCTTTTTCTTATCATCTATCCAATCCAATGTATTATCAGGTATAGCATCAATCAGTCTGTTGATTTCTTCTTCTGATACGGGTATTTCCATTTTTGATGTAAGAGCATCATTATCAAGCGGTACACATATGGTAGAAGCCTGACGCGATGTGGAACTCAGGATATAAAACATTTTTTCATTTCCGTCCCCCATAATGTCCATTTTGCGAATATCATCAATGCGACACACTCCGTTGATACAATATCTTACATATTCACCTACTCTGAACTTTAAATCCACATCTGATCCTCCTTCATATTATCTAAATTACATACATAATGTACCATATATGTATATTTTAACACAAATTTCAAGAAATTTCAAATATGAATTTTAAAAATTTTTATATATTTTAAAATTAAATTTTTATATTAACCCAGTTTCCCTTTCTGAATCTTATACCGCAAAGGATGAATCTTGTCATCTGGTCTGCAACCACACCCATCCATACGCCTGTAATTCCCCAGTGAAATACATAGGCAAACAGATATGAAAATACTGTTCTTGTCACAGTAACACTGACTGCTGCACTTACTGCAGTATAGAAGGTATCCCCTGCCCCTCTGAGTGCTCCCATATACACAATCTGCCTGATCTGAAAAAGAACGGTAACAATAATTGTATACATAATGGAAACTCCGATTTTTATAATCTCTTCTTCATCAAAAAACAGATTCATAAGCCACTTTGCCCCAAAGAAATACATAAGGGAAAGCGCTACGGATATTACTCCGCCAATCATCTGACAGGTGGCTCCGTATTCCTTTGCCCTGTCTTTATTTCCTTCACCAAGACTTCTTCCGATAAGAGCAACTGCAGCGTGTTGGAGTCCGTCACCGAAAGAAAAAGAAAGTCCCATTATATTCATACCCACCTGATGGGCAGCCATTGCATAATTTCCCTGATTTGCCGCCATAAGTGCTGTAGCCATAAATCCCATTCTCATCAGCATCTGTTCAAAAAATACACTGTATCCAACATTGATGATATTCTTAAGGAAGATAATGCCCGGTTTGATTTTTTCTTTGATGATATATACAATGCTTACAAAGCAATCCTTCTTTGTTATGGATATAATACTCATTATCATTGCCACAACATTACCGAGAACAGTAGCAAGTGCCGCGCCTTTGATACCAAGCACCGGGAAACCGAATTTTCCGTTGATAAGAATATAGTTAAAAATCACATTCACTGTATTTGAAGTAATATTTGTCACCATTGTAATACGGGTGTTTCCTGCACCTCGTTGCGCGGAGTTTATCCCCATCTGCATACTTGTAAATATAGTGCCGCCCATTATTATTCTGTAGTAATCCACTGCCATCTGATGAGTTTCATTGGTGGTACCGCAAAAATGAAGTATCTCTGATGCATATGTAAGAGTAAGATATGTCACAACACCTGTAAGAACACATATAAGTACAATGGCTGTACTCAATATCCCGTTTGCACCCTTTCTGTCACCTTCTCCCAGTCGTCTTGCCACAAGCGCCGACAAAGAAACATTGATAGCAAAAAACACCGCAAGTCCGAGAAATTTCGGTTGAGTGGTAAGCCCTACAGATGCCACTGCATCAGAGCCGAGAGTACTTACCATATATGAATCCACAAGACCTGCAAATGCAATAAAAAAAGACTCTACCATGGCAGGAACTGCCATATTAAGAGCATTTGATACCAGAGTTTTGTTATATTTATTTTTAAACATACTGTGTCATCTCTTTTCGGACATCATAAACATATTATCTAATGTAAGTATACATCTGTACATTTAAAAAGTCAACAATTACAAAGCAATCATTTTTTATTTATATTTT
>JAZSJF010000216.1:0-2014 GCA_045534195.1 Clostridia bacterium
GTTGTCTGGTATACATAATAGTTGAGCCAGTTTGAATATATAAGATTTGCATGGCTTCTCCATGTGACAACAGGTTTTTTTGAATCATCGTCATTCGGAAAATAATTCTTCGGTATATCTATCAGGAGTCCCGCTTCCTTATCTCTCAGATATTCGAGCATAAGAGTATCTGCATCATACTCTGAATGGCCGGTGATAAAAATCTGTCTTCCTTTGTTTGTAGCAAGTGCATAAATACCCGCTTCTGCTGAAGTGGAAAGGATTTTCAGTTCTTTTACTGCTTCCACATCTTCTCTCCTTATGGTAGTGTGTCTTGAATGAGGCACCATAAATGTGTCGTCAAAACCTCTGAAAAGCATAGATGACTTTCTTTCCACTTTGTGAGGAAACACACCAAAGAGTTTCTTATCAAGGGGATATTTCTTTATACCGTAATGATAATAAAGACCTGCCTGTGCCCCCCAGCATATATGGAATGTACTTGTAACATGTGTCTTACTCCATTCCATTATAGTACAGAGTTCATCCCAGTATGACACTTCTTCAAACTCCATATTTTCTACAGGAGCGCCTGTGATAATCATACCGTCGTATTTGTTATCCTTGATATCATCAAAGACTTTGTAGAAACTGGTCATATGAGTCTGTGATGTATGGGTAGCCTTATGTGTGGCAGTCTGAAGAAACTCAAGTTCCACCTGAAGAGGAGTGTTTCCGAGAAGTCTGGAAAGTTGGGTTTCTGTCACTATCTTAGTGGGCATAAGATTTAAGAGAAGAATCTTAAGCGGTCTTATGTCCTGTGTCAGGGCTCTTGTTTCTGTAATTACAAATATATTTTCCTGATTGAGTATCCTGGTAGCAGGAAGTTCATTTGGAATTTTGATAGGCATCGGATCACTCTCCTAACGCTTGTTTGATGTCTTCGATAATATCGTCTGCATTTTCTATACCTATACTCATTCTTACAAGTTCAGGTCCTATACCTGCATCTGCAAGTTGTTTGTCGGTAAGTTGTCTGTGAGTAGTGGATGCAGGGTGAAGAACAGAGGTTCTCGCATCTGCAACATGAACTACAATTGAGGCAAGTTTAAGTGAATCCATAAACTTAACTGCTGCTTCTCTTCCGCCTTTTGGTCCGAAGGAGATTACTCCCGGAGCGCCGTTTGGCATATATTTCTTGGCAAGTTCATAATCAGGACTTGATTCAAGCATTGGATAATTTACCCATTCAACCTTATCGGATGACTCAAGGAATTTCGCCACTTTGAGTGCATTTTCGCTATGTTGTTTCATTCTTAAGTGAAGAGTTTCAAGATTCATATTAAGAAGGAACATTGCCATAGGTGACGGTGATGAACCCAAATCTCTCATAAGTTGAACTCTTGCTTTTGTAATATATGCAAGTTTACCGAAATTCTCCGTATATACAACGCCGTGATAAGATTCATCGGGAGTTGTAAGTTCAGGATATTTGCCGTCCTTTGTCCAGTCAAAATTACCCGAATCAACCACTACACCGCCTACTACAGATGCGTGTCCGTCCATATACTTGGTAGTAGAATGAACTACAATATCCGCACCGAATTCAAAAGGTCTTGTAAGTATTGGTGTAGGAAATGTATTGCCCACTACCAACGGAACACCGTGGGAATGAGCAATATTTGCATATTTTTCTATATCGAGAACTGTAAGAGCAGGATTTGCAACAGTTTCACCAAACATAAGTCTGGTATTTTCATCAAAAAGTGCATCCACTTCTTCATCTGTCATATCAGGAGTTGCAAAACGAACTTCTACACCCATTTTTTTTAGTGTAACGGCAAAGAGATTTACTGTGCCGCCATATATTGCAGAAAGGCTTACAAAGTTCTGTCCTGCACTTGTGATATTGAGTATTGCCATAAGATTTGCAGCCTGACCTGAAGATGTAATCATAGCACCTACGCCGCCTTCAAGGTCTGCAATTTTGTTTTCTACACATTCCACCGTAGGGTTTGAAATTCTTGTGTACATA
>JAZSJF010000079.1:0-3506 GCA_045534195.1 Clostridia bacterium
CCTTCAAAAATAAAGAAGTTTCCAGAATCATTCTTACCCGTCCCGCAGTTGAAGTAGGGGAAAAACTGGGATTTCTTCCGGGGGATCTTCAGAGTAAAGTAGATCCTTATTTAAGACCTTTGTATGATGCACTTTACGAAATGTTCGGTATGGAAAACTATCAGAAATATTTCGAGAAGGGTGCTATAGAAATTGCTCCTCTTGCTTATATGAGAGGAAGAACCATTGATGACAGTTTTATCATTCTTGATGAAGCGCAGAATACCACTCCCGAACAGATGAAAATGTTTCTTACAAGAATCGGATTCAATTCCAAGGTGATTGTAACAGGGGATATTACACAGATAGACCTTCCCGACGGCAAACGTTCAGGTCTTAAGGATGTGGAAAGAGTCCTTAAAGATGTGGATGATATAAGTTTCTGTTATCTTACCGAGAGAGATGTTGTCCGTCATCAACTTGTACAGAAGATTATAAAGGCATATGATAAATATGAGCAGAGAAAAATGACAAAAAATCCAAAGGAGAAAAAATCTTGATGGAACTTAGGATAAATATAGAAAACGAACAGGAAAATATGCAAGTGACAGAAGATATGGAGAGTCTCCTTTCTTCAGTTGTAAAAAAGGCCCTTGAGTATGAAGGAATAGAAGAAAACTGTGAAGTAAATATTCTTCTTACAGATAATGAATCAATAAAGGAAATCAACAATGAACAAAGAAATATCGACTCTGCCACTGATGTGTTGAGTTTTCCGTATCTTATGATTGAAGACGGGGAACTTCTTGTCAGTGAAGAGGATTACTATGACGGATGTCTGCAGATAGGGGATATCGTTATAAGCCTTGAAAGAGCAAAGGAACAGAGTGTGGAGTTCGGACATTCATTTGAAAGAGAGATTGGTTTTCTTACATGTCACAGTGTTTTGCATCTTCTCGGGTATGACCACGAAGAAGATGGAGAAAGAGAAATAATGAGACAAAAAGAAGAAGCAGTGCTTGAACTTCTTGGTCTTACAAGATAAATTGCGAAAGAGGAATAATTTATGAATGAATATAAATCAGGATATGTAGGGATTGTAGGTGTGCCCAATGTGGGAAAAACCACACTCTTGAATGCCCTTATAGGTCAGAAAATAGCAATTATATCGCCCAAACCTCAGACAACAAGAGGAAAGATTCTTGGGATTATGACAGATGAAGATTGTCAGGCGATATTTCTTGATACTCCCGGATTTCACAAACCCAAGAATAAACTTGGGGAAAATATGATAAAAGCGGTAAATGAGACAATCTCCGAGGCGGATTTTCTTATATGTGTTGTAGAGCCGGATACAGAAATAAGGGCTTCTGAGGAAGAAGTAATCAGAAAAGGTGAAAACCTTCCTGCAATTCTTGTTATAAATAAGATTGATACAGTAAAGAAGGATGAACTTCTTCCCGTTATAGATAAGTATTCAAAGTTAAGAGAATTTGAAAAAATCATTCCCATAAGTGCCAAAACGGGAGACGGTGTGGATCTTCTTAAAGATGCCATCAGGGAACTTCTTCCCGAAGGACCTATGTATTATCCAGAAGAAATGGTAACAGATCAACCGGAAAAACAGATAGTGGCAGAAATCATAAGAGAAAAGACTCTTCTTTATCTTGATAAGGAAGTTCCTCACGGTATCGCTGTGGAAATTGTAAAAATGAAAGAAAAGGAAAATATCACATCAATCAGTGCAAACATTTATTGCGAAAAGGATTCTCACAAGGGAATCATCATAGGTGCAGGAGGAAAAACTCTCAAAAAAATCGGCGAAAGAGCAAGATGCGACTGTGAAAGAATGCTTGACAAAAAAGTTTTTCTTGAATTATGGGTAAAAGTTAAGAAAGACTGGAGAAACTCCAACTTCCTTATGAAAGAATTCGGTCTTGACAATAAGCCGGATATGTAATTTATTACCTACATATCCCATTCCCCAAAAAGGAAAGATATAATTGTAAACATTTTTGGGGAGGAAGATATATGAACGAAGATAATCTCTGGAACGCTTTTGTACAATCGGGAAGTGTGACAGACTATCTGAATTATGCAAAAAACAAAGAGCAAACAGATGACAGGGGAGAAAAGCCTTATGGAAGTGACCAAGGCAAAGGGACTTATAGTTCAGGTGATAAAACTTAATGACAACGACTGTCTTTTCACAATACTTCTGGAAAATATGGAAAAGATCACAGCCATGAGCAAAGGTATCAGAAGTATGAAGCACAAGGATTTTGCAGCGTTGCAGAATATGTGCTATTCTGAATTTGAACTGAAAAACCGCAACGGACTGTATCTCATATCATCAGCCGAAATAATAAACAATTTTTATAATCTGCGAAACAGCCTGGAAAAGGTGAGTTTCGCTACATATATATGCGAAGTGGCAAAGACGGTAAGCGAGTATGTATCGGGAGATAATGACTATTTCAGATTTATATTGAATACACTCTATTTTATGGAAAATGCCGAAAAAAAAGCAAAAGACGGAGATGTTGTGACAGAACTCAGACGGCTGAAGGCTTTTTTTGAAATGCGTACCTGTGCCCATCTCGGATTTTCTCCCGTATATCATTCCTGTATGAAATGCGCCTGCGGTAAGAATCTTTGTTATTTTTCCGTATCCCGCGGCGGGGTTGTATGCAGTGATTGTAAGTATGAATCAGATATTCCAATCACGGAAGTGGAGAGAAAACTTCTTGCAATTATGAGTGAAGCAGATGTGAAAAAAGTATTCTCCATCTCTAATATAGATATGACAGTTGTGAAGAATGTAGAACAAATCAGTGAAAAATATCTGTCAAACAAGGTTGAATACTGTTTCAGAAGTCTTGAATATTTAAAAAAAATCCTTGATAATTGATAAAAAGTGACTGTTTTTTTGTTTTTGTTTGTGCAATTTTAACAAAAAACACACAAACGGACATAATTCCAAAGAAAATACTGGAATTTATATAGGATTTATTGTAGAATATTATGTTGTACATAATAATGAAAAAGATAAAAAACAGGAGGTCAAAACTAATGGCAAAAAAATTTGTTTATTTGTTCTCAGAAGGCGACGCTAGTATGAGAAACCTTCTCGGCGGTAAAGGTGCCAACCTTGCAGAAATGACAAAGTTGGGTATGCCTGTACCACAGGGTTTCACAGTTACTACAGAAGCATGTACTCAGTACTATGAGGACGGAAGAAAGATTAACGATGACATCCAGGCAGAAATAATGGAATACATCACAAAGATGGAAGAAATCTGTGGTATGAAGTTCGGCGACAAAGAAAATCCGCTTCTCGTATCTGTAAGATCAGGTGCAAGAGCATCTATGCCGGGTATGATGGATACCATCCTCAATCTCGGTCTTAATGAAGAAGTTGTTGAAGTTATGGCTAAGAAGTCCGGCAATCCCCGTTGGGCTTATGACTGCTACAGAAGAATTATTCAGGAATCGTCCGATGTAGTTATGGAAGTTGGTAAGAAGTA
>JAZSJF010000358.1:0-6019 GCA_045534195.1 Clostridia bacterium
ACATATATCCCATATGAAAAATCTTATTGTTTTTCTTCATCAGTTGTACATTTTTTCTTTATATATCCAAATCCTGACTTCCGGGTTTTTCCATATGTATATGTTTGTTATGTTTGGCAGCCATATGCGCATATTTAAGAAGGTGTATTTCGTCTGTTTCAACTGTTACCGCTTTAATGGAATCATCATTAAGTATTTCATCAAGTGTAAGTTCATTATACCCTTCAAAAACAGATAATTTGTGCGCACAGGTTTCTCTTTCGTCCTCAACAATCGCATATCCTCTGATATCATACAAATCGGGAAATCTTTTTAACGTGGAGAAAATATCCTCACCATGACTGTTTAAGTTAATACCTATCTGAGCAATTTTTATTCTGTTATCAAGAACTGTCTTAAACTCTTTTCTTATACCTTCTTCGATGGAACAAAAATCCTCTTTTTTAAGCCCGGTAACCTTAAGCACTTTGCTCGCATCTATGTTACGGTTATATGCTCTGTCATATTTCCACATCATTTTGTGCTCAGGGATATAATTTTTGAACTGTGTTTCGTAGAATTCTTCTTCGCTTATCCATTCAACTTTCAGACCGATCGCATTGGAATAAGCATCTGCCACATCTTTCCAGGTCATTTTTTGTCCGGAAAATATTGTAAACGCCTCTCCTATTGCATCATCTTTGAAAAGAAGGTTTGCAATAATTTTGCCTGTGTTTCCCGCCCAGTCAATCCCTGCATACAAGTCTTTTACATGTGATGGCAGTTTTACACTTTCACCAAGAAGAGCAGGTCTTACCAATGATGTACCGGAATAAAGAAGTAAGTCAAGTCGCCTTGAAGAAAATGAAATAACCGGTCTGACAATTGTCCATCCATCACCTTTACATTCATTATTAAGAAAATCTTCTATCAGAGAATTTGGTATGGAATATGTATCAACCTCTGTATAATCCTTTTCAAACACTGTGTTGTAAAGTCTTGGAGAATCTTCGGTTATGGGCTCTTTTGAATCCGCATAAACTCTGTATGAAGATAAAAATACATACTGGTCACAAGAAGATTTAAACACAGGATAAATGTTTTTGAAGTCTTGCGCATCAGTATAATGCAAAAAATTCACAATTGCATCATAGTGTCTTTCAGACAAAAAATCCTTCAGATATTCTTCTGTGGCTACAGCCTTATAAAATGTAAGCCTTACATCATCAGAACATTTATCCTCCATACAAATAATATCCACACAAACATCTTTTTTTAGAAGTTCAGTATACACATATGTACCAAGTGTTCCTCCGCCGGCTATAAGTAATACCTTTTTTGACATAATATATCCCCCCTCTACATATTTACATCATAAATTATACAACATTGACTCTTTTAAAAAAATATGTTATTTTATTTCTATGAGGTAAAATTCTATACTTTTTAAGAGGTAAATATAATGATTGATTCATCTTTTTCAAATTTTTTCTCATTCAATAATTTCAATTACAAACATCTCTGGCACAATGACAATTCCCACGGCATCGATAAACACTTCATCGGATATATGAAAGAAGGAAATGCAAGAATTGTATCAGAAAGAAACACGCTCGAACTCTCTCAGGGTGATATGTTTTATATCCCGCGCGGACTTAAGTATCATTCATTCTGGAATACAAAAGGAGTCGAAACATCAATTATATCTATTGGCTTTACCTACTTTCCTTCTGACTGTATGTCGGGATATGAACTTTCTATTGTACCGTATAATCCGGAAATTTTTGATTTGCTTATGTATTTTTCATCAAAACAACCTGTAAGTTGCGAATCAGTTTCCGCACTTTATTCTCTTCTTGGTCAAACTGAAAGTCTGCTTACAAAAAAACATGATTCAAAATGTGATATAATTACAAATGTATTCATAGATTTTATGGATAAAGATCCTCACAAAAAAATGGACGAATACGCAGAACAACTTGGAATAAGTGTTGCTCTCCTTTACAAATACATCAACAAATCTCTCGGCAAATCCCCGAACAGATTAAGACAGGAAACACTTTGCAAAAAAGCCATTGTCCTCCTTGAAACATCCGCATATTCCGTAGAAGAAATATGCACAAAATGTGGTTTTTCATCCACATCATACCTGAGAAAAGTATTACATTCAGTTACACAGAAAACACCTACGCAAATAAGAAATCAGGCTAAAAATATGTAACAAATTTCATCAGCAATTTTATTCAAAACGCAAAAACTTCAAAGAATCACCGTCCGGTATTATAAAATGTAATCATACACTGTTTTTAAACCCGGAAGGTGAAACTCCTGCAATCTTTTTAAATTCTCTTGAAAATAAACTTACATCAGAATAACCGCACCTGACACAAACTTCTTCTACAGAGTATTCACTGTTCAGAAGAAGTTTTTTTGCATGGTTCATCTTAAGTTGGATAATATATTTTTTTGGAGAAATCCCATATTTATCTTCAAAAATCCTTCGGAAATATGTTTCGCTCATTTTACATTTTTCTGCAAGATAAGAAATCTTAAGTTCATCAGAAAAAAGATTGTTTTTTATAAATTCTTCTGCTTTTTCTATCCGCAATTCTTTTCTCTTCGGAAGATAAGATTTACTTGTTTCCTTTAAAAACATCAATATAATCTCGTAAAGACACTTTTTAACATAAATATCACTGAATCCGTCTCCCTTGTTCCATGCGGAAATCGCGTCTTTGAAAACCCTTTGGATATTTTCACTGTTTCTGAATGTAACGGTAAAAAAATCACATTCAATATCAGAATCAAAATTTATTGCATAACAATATCCTCTTTTTATTCCTTCACATCTGTAAGATGAGCCTTTCGGAAAATAAAAGAGAGTATTTTCATCAACATGCATAACCCTGCCATCAGAGAAATGATAGTTAATTACCATATCAGAATCCGTCAGTACCAGTCCGTGAAAAGGTCTGTCTATATGAACAAACTTTCCTTCTCCGGGTTTCACTTCTACCGCAAGAGAAATTTTATTTATGATTATGTTATTCCATACCTCATACATATGCATCACCCACATCAATATATAATATTGTTTCGATTTTGTCAAGTTTTATATTTTTGTCATTCCATTTTTGCGATTTTATCTGTATATTAGTACCGAGGTGATTGTTATGAAATATATAAAAGATGCTGATTATAATTACATAATCAACAAATAAGACAACACAACAAAGCCATTTGATCCATTCAAAAGGTTTATCCGACATGATGAAGTATTTGATAAATCAACAGGTATGGACCCTGTGGAAATGGAAAATGAAATTTTAAAAAATGACGAAAAAATTCAACATATGCCACATCCTGTAAGAAAAGCAAGGGCATTTGAATTTATTTTACAAAACACAAGAATTTCATGTGACTGTCGCGATATATTTCCTAATATAAACTCTGTTGACAGGGTAATCGGAAGAACCCTGACAGAGAAATGGAAAAAAGAAGTGTTCGAAGAGATAATTCCTGAAATAGGCCAAAGAAGAGCCTATTATGAGAAAAACGCAATCTGCACAATATGGCCCGACTATGACCATTCTGTTCCATATTGGGACAGACTAATTGATCTTGGATTCAAAGGAATACTTGAAGAAAGCGAAAAGATAAGAAAGAACTCTACTCTTACAGAAAAAGAAGAAGCTTTTTTTGAAGGAATAAAGATCACATATGAAGCCGTTATTATGTTTATTGAAAGGCTATATAATCTAGCGTCAGAAACAAAAGGTTCAGAAAAACAAGCAACTGCTCTTAAAAATCTTATTGCAAACCCGCCATCAACATTCTATGAATGTTTGCTCTTTACTTACATATACTTGATTCTTTCGAAGCACATCGAAGGCCTTCAGGTAAGGGCGTTTTCAAACTTCGACAGAAGGCTATATAAATATTATAAAAATGATATTGATAGTGGCAAATCAATTGACGAACTAAAAACCGAACTTGCTTATTTCTTTTTGCAGTTTACTGCCATAGGCAACTACTGGAATCAACCGCTATTCCTTGGAGGATGCAAAAAGGATGAATCAACAGAAATAAATGAACTTTCTTATATGTTTTTGGATGTATATGATCAAATGGGTATATATAATCCAAAAATACAAATAAAAGTTGCAAAAAGTACACCTGAAAAGTTTTTAAAAAAGCTCTTGATATGATAAGAAGAGGCAAAAACAGTATAGTTTTTGTAAATGATGCGACTATCAGAAAAGCTCTTTTGAGAACAAAGAACATAACTGAAGATATGGCGAGAGAATGCAATATTACAGGGTGTTATGAATACAGCGTTGCAGGCGGAATTGGTACAGGAATGAACTATATGAACCTGTTAAAGCCTCTGGAATACACTCTTCACGAAGGATGTGACGGAATTACAGGTCACAAATCCGGCCTCGCATCCCCAAAACTTGAAGAATACAAAACTTTTGATGATTTATATTCAGAATACAAAAGACAATTACTTCACTTATGCGACAATATCATTGAAATTGTAAACGGTTTTGAGGACTACCTTGCATACATCAATCCTCAGTCTCTTCTTTCAGCAACAATTAAAACAAGTATAGAAAACAAAAAAGATGCTTTTGAAGGCGGCGGAATTGTAAACAGAAGTACCATCTGCCCGGGATTCGCTGCTGATATGGCAGATTCGCTTACTATGATAAAAAAATATGTATATGACAGAAAAGAGCTTTCCTTAAGAGAATTTGTAGATATACTTGACAAAAACTATGAGGGAAATGAAATTTTCAGAATGCAGCTTTTATCCGATAAAGAAAAATACGGAAACGACAAAGAGGTTCCTGATAACTTTGTAAAAGAGATTGTAGAACTCATATCATCATATGTAAGTACAAAACCAACATGCAAAAAAAGAGACGGATACTGGAATGCTTGTTTTCATGTTGCAAGAATGTCGTATACAATGGCAGACAAAACTGCAGCAGCACCTAACGGAAGAAAAATCGGTGATGAATTATCAAAAAACATCTCATCAACCATGGGACAAAACAGAGAAGGCTCAACTGCGGCGATCCGTTCTGCACTGAAAATAGATGCAACGCAGTTTGCAGGTGATGCTTGTCTTGATCTGGGATTGTTACCGTCTGCAATAAAAGGAACAGAAGGTCTTGAAGCAATGTACGCAACATTAAAGACATTTATGAACGGTACTACTCATGCACTTCACATCAATGTTTTTGATGCAGATACTTTAAAAGATGCTCAAAAAAATCCTCAAAAATACAAAGATTTGCAGATAAGAGTATGTGGTTGGAATGTATTATGGAACAATATAGACAAAAATGAACAAGACGGATTTATCCGTCAAGCAGAAAGTCTGGTGTAATATGGAAACTAAAACAAACTTAAAAACTATACTGCTTGCACTTTTTGTAATGGCTTTGTGGGGATCTCTGTTTCCGTTTATCAAAATCGGTTATGATGCTTTCAATATTGATTCTTCATCAATACCCGATATCATAATGTTTGCTGGCTGTAGGTTTTTAATATGTGGTATTGTCCTTATAGTGTTGTCTTCCGTCAGAAAAGAAAAACTCGGGGAAAACAAAGGAAAAGCCATTTCATTGATTCTTATTGGAGGACTATTTGGCATAATACTCCATTATACCTTTACTTACATAGGTATCGGTATGACCGACAGTTCAAAAACTGCACTGATCAAGCAACTCGCACCGCTACTTTATGCTTGTCTTGCATTTTTGTTTATAAAATCTGAGAAATTCAGTTTTTACAAAATAATCGGTGCGATTGTAGGGTTTTCAGGAATAATCGCAATAAACTACGAATCTGCACAAATTAGTTTTACCCTTGGCACCACACTGATTATGCTTGCATCGGTATGCTCTGTTATATCAAGTGTAATCACTCAAATATCAGTAAGATATACATCACCTTTCTGGAACACAGCCATTTCGCAGCTTACAGGCGGAATTATTCTTGTTATTGCAGCATTAATTATGGGTGCAGA